>JACJZD010000003.1 GCA_020635795.1 Flavobacteriales bacterium | reverse complement strand
TAAACCAGAAAAAATACCAGTCGGCAAACATGACAATGATAATATACCATTTATTGGCGGAGAATTTGAAACTAAAAAAGGAGACGTTATCTATACCCTAACTGATGGTTTCCAAGACCAATTTGGTGGTGAAAATGGCAAAAAATTTAAAGTAAAACCCTTTAAGACATTTTTAATTTCTATTTCTCATCTCCCCATGAATAAACAAAAAGAAAAAATAGAAGAAACATTTATAAATTGGAAAGGGAAAGAGGAACAAGTAGATGATGTTTGTATTGTAGGTATAAAAATTTAATTCTAAAAGCTAAACTATAATCGACCATGAAAATTAAACTTGAATATAGAGACCAACCATCTTTATTAGCTAAAAAACACAAAAGCATGGCAAATGCTATTGATGAAGTAAGTAATAAAGGTGAACTTTCCATCCGGAAAGTTCGAGAAGTTTTTAATAATGATCAATTATATGAATTAGAGTTACAGGCAGCGATTTCTATCTGTAAAAAGATTAATTCTACATTTATCGAATTACCATATATTCCTAAAGTAGGAATGATAGTAAGAATCGAAGATTATTCTAACATTTTAAAACTAACTAAAGAAGAACTCACAATCGCAAAAAGATTTATATGCAGAGTCTCTTTCATTTGTATTCATC
This sequence comes from Flavobacteriales bacterium, assembly GCA_020635795.1. Classification (NCBI taxonomy): domain Bacteria; kingdom Pseudomonadati; phylum Bacteroidota; class Flavobacteriia; order Flavobacteriales; species Flavobacteriales bacterium. The sequence continues at coordinate 279,035 of JACJZD010000003.1, read as the reverse complement.
CCGAATATATTATTCTGAGCCTTACAGACACAATTCAATCTAAAAGTAATAACCTAAGTCACTTTCGCCCAATAGAAAAAGACTAATATTTATAATAGAAGGAAAGATAAATAGAACTACCGCCAACACGCTGTATATTGCGTTTTGCTTGCGAGCAGCTTAGTTATTTGAAACTTTTGTAAGTAAATGCCATTCATTTTGTAGGTGGTTATTTATAGGCTTTGCAAATTGCATCTTTGCCTCAGACAGCGAACTTCTTCCCTATCTGAAAATGATTTGCTCTTTGTTACATCTACAAAATTTCATTACTTTGGTGCTATTAATAAACTAAAAAAAACGCAACATACAGTTGTCGTTATGAGTAATTAAATTTCTCACTTCGTTTCGGGTTGCTTAGCTTTAAAACAACCATTTCGTTCCTCAACGGTTTGTTTTAAGAACTAAAACTTAAACCTTACCTGAAATTTTACATCACTCTTGGAATTTCCAACAATTTCTTCGAGTCCAGAACTAATGATGTCAAGGTTTTCGTAATGCGTTAAACCATATCGCAACCAAACATCAATACCACGCTTTACTTTATAGCGAACTGTTAAGTATGTTCTTGTTCCACGATTATAATATGCTGGAATAGAAAAACTATACAACACATCGTTTTCGTAGGCATATATTCTAGTATTGTACGAATCCGTATCAAAAATTCCATATCGTAACGAGAACGAAAAAGGGCTTTTTAAGCCTTGATAAATAATATCCTGATAAATTAAATAACCTGTTTCGAAAGGCGAACCTTGATGATCGACATTCACCAATTCTACTCTATTTTTTAACTTAAACGATGGAGAAATGTTATACGATAAATTGTAACGATAATTGGTTTGCTTACGCGAAACAATGTAATCGATACCATCTTCTAAATCAATATCGGTATTTTCTGGTTTATTTCGCTCACGCACACGTACATACATTTCTAATTTTTTAGATGGTTTGTACGTTAATTGAGTTAAATACTGATAACCATTACTCGGTGCATTTACCTGATATTTTAACCATGGAAAAACAAATTGATCGTAATACGCCGAAATGGTAAACTGCTTGGAGGGCGAAGCTACAAAGCCCATGTACAACCCTTTTTCGTTTTCGTTGGTAGAGTTCTCGCCAATTCCTACACTCGATATTGGATGAAAATCGCGAGCATAATCGCGGTACAACACCGACATCGAAAAATTATTCGCCAAATTGATTAAAGCTCCCGAAACAAATGCTGTTCCAGCATCAAGGCTTTTAGAGAATTCACCAAAAAAGTTAAAATTTTTATAAATCCAATTGTAATCTAGCCCTAAATTGGTTTGGTAACTCGATGCGTTTCTAAATTGACTATAGGTACTTAAACTAGGGTTAAAATTTGCATTAATCTCATCGTAAACTCCTGTAAAACCTACATTTAATTTTCTAACTTTATAAGCGATATGCCCTCCTAAAGTTTGGTTAATTATTGCATCTTTATCTTCTATTTCATTTTTTGTACGATGAAACCCTGTTTGTTGAAACGATGTTATAGTGGTTACATCGTCATCAATCAAAGTACTATCAGCTAAATCAATATTAGCATCAATCTTATTTCGCGAATAAAAAGTGGTTACTTCTATTTCGTTAAAATCAAGAGCAATACCTGCCCCTCTTAAAAACAAGTTTTCATCTACCGAGGTATATGGTTTTAATCCTGCTGCACTCCGTTTAACCATCATTATGTCTGCCGATTTACCGAATGCTATCCCAGACCAATACGTTAATCCTTGACCGAATTGTGCTTGATAATCTCCAATAGCCAACTGTTTTATTTTACCCTGATTTCGTAAAAAAAAGTGTGCCGAATAAAAATCAAACCCTTGTTGTTGTGTCCCATTAAAAAATTCTTCACCTGGGTCTTTATCTGCACTAAATCCAAAACTAATGTGATTACCGTAATTGTATTTGTATCGTGTAAAATACCTGTTTCTATCTCCTTTATACCTCGAATTTGGACTCGCCAATAAGGCAGAATCTGTAGTTGGTGAATACCCTTCTTTTTCTTCTAAAACACGTTCAAAACGAACAAACCACTGGTTTTCTCCATTCTTCAACAACTCCTTAAACGATAATTGAGGTGTATTAACATCGGAATTAACCTTAACAAAAGGTAACATTAGTTTTATGGTATTCAAATCGAAACCTTGAACCGTTTGTAATTCCTCTAAAGTCATTAACTTTCCATTCTTCTCAATATGAGTAATTAAATTATTGATTTGAATATCAGATAGCAAAGAAAGTTCGCGCAATTCATTAACATCTGCTCTATTAATGTTTAAAGGATTATCGAAATAAAAAGTTAATTGTTCAAATACAGTAGTATAATCAATATCACTTGCTTCTGCATTATCTACTAAATATTCAACTCGTTGTTCAATAATTTGGTTTTTTTCTTCTTCGGTAGTTTGAGCGTAAATAGAAAAAGGCAAAATGAGAAATACATAAAAAAGATGCTTCGACAGGCTCAGCATGACAGACGGTTTATGTTTTAACGAAATATGCACTATTTACTTTTAACGTATATCAATGAAACAGATGGTGTCAACCCTAATGTTTGATGGAAAGAGGATGATAAATCGACTTTAAACTGAGTAAATTTTAACCCTATTCCGAAAGAACTTTGTGTTGGATTGGTAGATATACCTCCTCTTAAATACAGCATTTCAATGGCATGGTACTCTACTCCAACTTTTACAACAGGTGTATAATTAATATCTTTTTCGGCTTCTACTGCTAAAAACACTTTATCAGAAAATTTATAATCCAATCCCAACTTCATAATGGTAGGAACACGCTCGTTATTATAATCAGCCAATTTTGTTCTGTTTGGGTTGTACACATGAACACCAACGGTAAGTTCTTTTGTTAATGGAGAAATTACCCCAATAGCAGCCGTAAAGGTATTCGACTGACCATAATCTGCCGTTAATCTATTGTTTAAATAGTTAAGCTGAACGCCTACAGCAACCTTTTCGGCTAATTTTATTCCGTAAGATAAACCTGCCTTGTTTTCGCTGTAAGCAGAATACCCAAAAGAAGTGATGCTAAAACCAAAAGTACCTGCTTTTAATGGTAAAACAAAAGCACCTGCTTTATAGCTGGTTTCTTTTAACATAAATCGGTTTTCGTAATACATCCCTGCGGATAATTCGTTTACAAAACCCAAGCCCGCTTGGTTGTTGTTGGTCGACCACAAATCGCTCAATGTTGTTGAAAATCCACCCAATGATGTAGCTCTTGAACCTATTACATCATTACCATTGGTAGCATTAGTTGTGTGCGTGAAAATCAAGCAAAATAATGCTATAAATATTTTAAGTAAACCGTTTCTCATTTCTACAAATTAACTCATTAAAATTATAAGTCTTTCAATCGCTTAATATTTCGCTCAATATATCCTTGTGATGTTAATAATGCATCTTGAATACGTTTGGCATATTTAATACTATCAATAATTTCTTTTTGCTTTTCTTCAACTAACTCTTTTTGTTTCTCAATAATAATTTTTTGATTTTGAGTTACTTTAAATCTATTGTACATTAACCCTGCAAAAACAATAAATAATATTAAGCCTCCATAAAGTGCAAAACGCTGTGTTTTTTCTTGTTTTAACTGTGCTTCTTGTTTGGCTATTGCCAAATCTTTTACTTCTTGTTCTTTTGCAAATTGTAAACTATCAGTCAGCTTTTTTTTATCGTACTCGTAATTTATTTGCTTTGTTAATATTGATTTTTGAGTTTCAGCATTAAATAAACTATCTTTCATTTGTACATATAAAATATGCATTTGGAGTGCTTCTTTATCTTTTCCTAATTTCTGATAAATATTAAACAACACATTTGAGCTTGATTCAATATTCCCAGTGAAACTCAATTCTTGAGCAATTTTTAATGCTTTTTTTCCATAAGTTTCTGCTTCGTTAAGCTTGTGTTGTTTTAATAAAAAATCTGCCATTTTAACATAAGAATTGTTCAACCCTTCATAATCTTTTATTTTTTCTCTTATTTCAATTCCTTTGTTATAAAAATCTAATGTTTTTATTGGGTCTCCATTTTTTAAATAATACGACCCTAAATTACTATAAGATTGGGCTATACCCTCGTTGAATTTAATCTTTGTCCGAATCTCTAAACATTTCATATGAAATTCAAGCGCTTTTTCATCTTGATTTAAATCTTCATATATTTTTGCCAAATTATTATAGACTGTACTTACCCCTATTTCATCTTTAATTCCTTCTCTAACTTTTAATGACTTTAAATAAAACTCTTCTGCTCGCTTCAAATCTTTTTGCATATAAAATAATGAAGCTATTGTGTTTAAGGCATAACCTTTACCATACTCATTATTAATGCTTTCTTGAATTTTCAACCCTTTATATGAATGTTCTAATGCTTTATCGATTAGTCCTAGTCGAACATAAATTGCTGAGTAGTTTGTATGCGTCATGTGGAGCATTTCAACATTGTTTGACAACTGAGCTAATCTTAACGCTCTATTTAAATACCCAATTGTTATATCGATATGACCTAAATCTTTCTCAAGCAACGCTATATTATTGCTTGCCATTATAATCCCATTTGTATCTCCTATCTCTTCAAAAACCTGCAAACTAATACCATATTGCTCTATCGCCTTTATGTAATTAGAAATAGAATGATAATAAAATGCCTTATTGTTAATAGCGGTTGCTTTATTAACCAAAATTTTATTTTTTGAATATTTTTTTGATTGAATTAAATGATCAGCTAACAAAATTGCTTGATTAGCAAATTTTTCTATTTCATTTATCTCACAAGCATCTGTAATTTCTACCAGCAATCTTAATTTAAGGGTGTCAGATGTTGCTTTCTGCAATTCATTTTTAAGTTCATCTAACTCTTGAGAAAAACAACTTGTAGAAAAAATAAAACCAAGTATTATGAGAATAATTTTATTCACTTTTCAATACTTAAATTTTTATAGCCACAACCAATACATCATCAACTTGTTCTAGATCTCCTTTCCAATTTTCAAAAGTTGTATCTAACTTTTTTCGTTGTTCTTCTAATGGTAGTGAAGCGTTTTCAATTAAAAATTGTTGAAACGGTTTATACTTAAATTTTTTACCTTTTTCACCACCAAATTGGTCGGCAAATCCATCAGTAAATGAATAAACAATGTCTCCTTTTTGTAAGTCAACTTTTTGCAACGAAAAAGAGTTTAGTTCGCCATGATATTTACCTACTGGCATTTTATCTGGTTTAAACTCTAACATTTCTCCATTTCTATAAATCCACAATGGATTATTAGCAGCTGCAAATTCTAAAGTAGCATTTTTAAAATCGAATGCACACAATACACAATCCGTCCCATCTTTATTTTCTTCACTTTTATCTTCCGAGTCTAACGATTCGATAATTCCTCTACGAACATTGTTTAAAATTTCGTGAGGCTCAACAATATCTTTCTCAATAATAGATTCATTAAGATTGGATATTCCCAACATACTCATTAATGCACCTGGAACACCATGACCTGTACAATCTGCAGTACATAAATAAAACAATTCATCTTTGCCATTTTTTGGTTTATGTGCCAACGCATAATAAAAATCTCCGCTTACTATGTCTTTTGGTTTATAGTAAATAAAAAAGTTGTTGTTTTCTGTAATATTTTCCATATTATTTTCTATTTCTGATTTTTAATATTTTCCCAAGTGGTAAACATAGTTTCTTGTGAAGGTCGGTTCGGCTCTTCATTTCTCAATGGCTCACATTCTCTAAGAGTTTCGTAACACTCTTTTGGCAAGGTTTGATACAACTTTGTACCCTTAGTTTTCCAAGCTATCATATCATCACTAACTTGTTTAATTACTTGTGCAGGATTACCTACCAACAAACTCCTTTTTGGTATTTCCATTTTTGCAGGAACAAACGATAAAGCGCCAACAATACATTCATCACCCATTTCAACCTCATCCATCACTACACTATTCATCCCTATCAAACAGTTTTCGCCAATGGTGCCTCCATGCACTATAGCTCCATGACCAATATGAGCTCCCTTTTTCAGTAAAGTCGTAGTTCCAGGAAACATGTGTATGGTACAATTTTCTTGAACATTACATCCATCTTCAATAATAATTTTACCCCAATCGCCACGAATGGCAGCGCCAGGTCCAATATAAACATCCTTACCAATAAAAACATTACCAGTTACTGCTGCTTGTGGGTGGATAAACGCTGTTTCGTGTATAACAGGTTTAAATCCGTTGAATTCGTATATTGCCATCTTTTTTGCCGTTATCTTTGTAAAGATAAAGTATTTCTAATAATGATGTTAAGAAAATTTTCACAGCAGTTTTTTGTCGTTTTCTTATTGTTGATTTTCTCGACTAATAGCGTCTTTAGTCAAGAACCATCGTATTCCATTATTGGAGAAAATGAACTAGCTGGATTAGATATTTATACCTTAGCTCAAGATAAAAACAACTTTATTTGGTTAGGAACAGAAAATGGAATTTATCGCTACGATGGTTATATTTTTAAAAAATACGATAACGAAAACTTAAAAGCCAAATCCATTTTTGGGTTTAATAAAGATAATAATGGCGATTTGTATTGCTTTAATTTAAGTGGTCAGGTTTTAAAAATAAAGCACGATAGTATTGAACTGTTTTACCAAATTCCCGACTCGCTATTATCAAGTTTTTATGAAATTGCATTTGACTCGGATAATAATTTAATTGTAGTTGGTTTAATTCCTTTTTGGATAGATAAATCAAAACAAGCTCACCTTTATTTTAACTCAGGGAATAATTCATTTATGACCTCAGTAAAACGAGACAAGTCAAAAATCTATTTTAGCCGACAAATTGACGCTCAATTTGAGGTAGAAATTATAGATGGTAAAAAAAGTAGCTTATTGTATTTTGATAAAAAAGGGAAAAGCCCAAAAGTTATCATGCAAAACACCAAAGGTTATACCATAATTAAAGACCGCGATGATTTTAATTACTATGAAATTAAAGGCGACTCTGGTCTGTTCCAAGACTTCTTTTTAGATGAAAGTATTAGTCATCAATTTTCAAACGTAAGTTATTTATCGCCCGATTCAACCTTATGGCAAAGCACCCGAAAAGGTAGTTCCATTGCTCTTAATAAATACAAAACGGCTCCTTTCCATAAACGATTATTATTTAACAACTTCTACATTTCATCATACTTGCAAGATGCTGAAAACAATTTATGGTTAGCAACTTTAGGAAAAGGAATTTTGTTTGTACCCAACACTAAAGTATTAAGTTTTAGAAACAAAGCTGAGCTTGACAATGAAGTGTTTACTAAAATTATTAGCGATAACAATAAAATTTATGTGTCAACTCAAAGCGGAAAAATTTACGAATACCAACAAGATAATTTCTCATTAATTTACAATCAAAACGAATCAAAAATTAGTGTCTTAAAACTTGATTATAACAAGGAAAACTTAGTAATAAATGGTTCTCACTTACCGTATAGCTTCAACCTAAAAACTAAAACAAGAAGCCCTTTTATTGAGATAGGTTCTTTAAAAGATGTGGATTGCTACAACGATTCTGTATTTATTTTAGCCACCAACAAAAGCTTGGTTTTTTACAATAAATATTTAAGCCGTGAGGTTGTAACCAATTTTAAAATACCCAAAAACGTTGGGCGTACTTCTTCGGTATTTTATCAAAAATCGGAGCATAAAATTTGGTTGAGCACCTTAAAAGGATTAATGGTTTTTTCTGAAACAAATGCTCCTCAAATTTTCGATAGCATTTACGCTACAAGTATAATTGAACACAACAAATCCATTTGGGTAGCTACAAAAGACCAAGGTATTTACCGATTTGAAAACGGAAAAATAACACAACATCTTACCTCTAAAAAAGAATTGTTATCGGACATTGTGTACAAACTATTGGCTGTAAATAATAATAATAATAATAATATATTTATTTCACACGAACATGGGTTGCAAGTGTATGATTTACAAACAGGAAAATCATCAAATTTTGATCAAACGGATGGATTGTTCTCTAATCGTATAAGCGATTTTACGGTTCAAAACAATATGGTATGGGTTATTACCAACAAAGGATTACAGTTTTTTAATTACAAAGATGTTTCTAAAAATTTATCACCACCCAATATTATTATTAATCAGGTTTTTGTTAACGATTCTTTAGTGGATTTTAACACCAGCAAAACCAGCTTTTTCAATTATAACGAAAATCGTATTACCATTAACTTTATTACAACAAGCTATCACCATCAAGGAAAGTTAAAATACGCCTACAAAATAAATGAGCTAGGAAACAAATGGCAGTACAAAAATTTTAAAGATAACACCGTAGAATTTACTTCTCTTCAACCCGGAAGCTATACATTTACTGTTAAATCTATTAGTGAAAATGGGATTGAAAGCTCACCTATTTCATACCGATTTATTATTTCACCTCCTTTTTGGCAAACATGGTGGTTCTATGTTGTTCTAGCTTCAATTTTTGTGGGTATAACCATTTTAATTTACCGGTTTGAGTTAAAAAAACAACGCAGAAAAATTGAATTGCAAAACGAGTTGAATGCTTCAAAATTGATAGCCATTCAATCGCAAATGAACCCTCATTTTATTTTTAACGCCATCAATTCTATTCAAGATTTAATTTTAAAAGGCGATATTGATAATTCATACAATTACATCATTAAGTTTTCAAAATTAGTACGTCAAACATTAAATTTTTCCGACAAAGAATTTATTGATATTGAAGAAGAAATAGAGCTTTTAGAAACTTATTTGGAGCTAGAAAAACTTCGTTTTAAAGACGATTTTGAATTCAAAATTCACATTAACAATGCTGAGGATATTCAAGTGCCGCCAATGCTCATACAGCCATTTGTTGAAAATGCCATAAAACATGGCTTATTGCATAAAGATGGATTGAAAAAAGTAGACATTTCGTTTAACATGAACGACACCTTACATTGTACCGTAACCGATAATGGAGTTGGTAGAAAAAAAGCTCAAGAAATAAAAGACAGACAACAAAAAAAGCATCAATCATTCTCAGTAAATGCGACCAAAATACGTTTCGATATCATGAAAAATCATTACAAACAAAGCTTAGGTGTATTTTATACCGATTTAGAACAAAACGGTGAGCCTATTGGAACAAAAGTGTTGATTAATATGCCTTTTAAACAAAATTATTAGACTTTAAAAATTGTCGTTGCTAAATTATTATAGTCGTTACTAAAATATAATTACAATCTCCAAATATGGTTTTATATATTTGAAACATGAGTGCAAAACTAAAAGCCATATTGGTTGATGATGAAGAAAGTGCTAGAAATGTACTGACCAATTTATTAAATCGTTTTTGCCCTCAAATTGAGGTTATAGAAACCTGTACCAATGTTTTAAGTGCTGTTGAAGCCATAAAACGACACAACCCTGATGTAGTTTTTCTAGACATTGAAATGCCCAATTATGCTGGTTACGAATTAGTATCATTTTTTGAGCATGTAACATTCGACATAATTTTTGTAACTGCCTACGACAAGTATGCCATTAAAGCTTTCGAAATTTCGGCAGTTGATTATCTTTTAAAACCTGTAGAAATAGACAGATTGAAACAAGCCGTTGAAAAACTTGTTGTTAAAAACAACTTACTTAATCCCAATAAAAATTACAATGCTTTAAAAGATAACCTCAAGGCTGAAAGCATTTCAAAAATTGTGGTACGCAAAAACGATGGTCAAGAAATTGTGGCTATAGATGACATTATAGCTATTGAAGCGCAAGAATCTTACAGCTGTATTCATACCATTTCTGATAATTATTTAATGAGCAAAAACCTCAAACACTTTGAAACTATTTTTGAACAGAACAATAGCTTTTTTCGTTCACACAAATCGTGGATGATAAATTTGAATAAAGTAAAATCTTTTTCGAAAACCAAACTCGAAATTGAATTAGAAAACGGCATTGTTGCCAAACTTTCGAAATATAAAAAACCTGAGTTTGAAGAGGTCATGATGTGCTAGACACTAGACACTAGACACTAGACAAAAAAGTCCATTGCTAAACAAAAACGTCCATTGCTAAACTAATTTAACTGATATGTGTTTTACAACATAGTTTTGTAACAAAAAATTCAAACTATGAAAAAAACACTACTCTCTATTTTCACCATTCTTACCGCTTTTGCGGCAAATGCTCAAGTAACTAACGGGCTTGTTGCAAGTTATAATTTTAATGCTTGTAACGGTGTCGATGCAATTGCGCCTAAAGCAAATGGAAATCCTGTAAACATTTCTTATGCTGATGATAGATTTGGAAACAAAGGTCTTGCAGCAAGTTTTAATGGATCAAATTCAACAGTAAACATTGGAGCAAATATACCAAAAACTCAAATGACAACTGGTTTAACCATCTCTGCTTGGATAAAAGCTGATGGAGTAATTAACCAACAGGTTATTGCATCTAAATGGACAAACTCACTTAATGTTGATCAATTCATTTTTATGATTGCTAATGGTAAAACATTTTTAGCTATTGGAAAATCTGGATTTTCAGCAACTGGTTATAGTGGTAGCATAAGTTTATCACCAAACACTTGGTATCATGTGGTTGCCACTTGGGACAACTCTGGAAGACACCGAACTTATGTTAATGGAACATTAGATTTAGATGTTGTTGACCCAACTTTTACAGCTATAAACGGTACTTCGGCTGCTAGTTTATGTCTAGGATCTCAAAATAATGGTAGCTCTCGACTTTATGATGGTTTAATTGATGATGTAAAAATATACAACAGAGCTCTAGATTTAACAGAAGTAAACAGCTTGTATAACGAAGCTAACCCAATAACCAACAACTTAATTTCAAAATATACTTTCAATAATGTTGCAACAGATGAAATAAGTTATAACGATGCTGCTACAACAAACATTGTTTATGTTAATGACCGTTTTAGTAACCCAAACCAAGCAATTGACATTACAACTACATCACACCTAAATTTAAACGACAGCTACGATGGTTTTGCAACTGGAGCAGCAGGTACAATAAGCTACTCATGTTGGGTTAACTTTAAAACGGTTAATTCTACATATCAAATGATAATTATGAAACAAGCTGATTCGGGTTGTAGTGCAAACGACAGACAATACATGTTACGTTTAAATGATAATAACAAATTGGACATTAATGCCGCTGGTACATTATCACCTTCAAATAATGTTGCTTATGAAGGTAGCACTACAATAGTAGCTGGGCAATGGTACCACATTGTATTAACTTATGATGCCTCAATTACATCAGGAAGTAGATTCAAAATTTATTTAAATAACGTGCAAGAAACCTTAACTCAAACAATCTCATTAGGTTTGGGTATAAACAATGGTATATTAGATGGTAATGCTCACATTGGTATTGGAGCTTATTTAAACGCTGCTGGTTCAATTTGTGTAAATACTCAACGATTAAATGCTTATTTCGACGATTTGTATGTGTACAACAAAGTTTTAACTCCAGCAGAAATTAGTAATTTATATAACGGAACAGTAGGCATTGAACAAGCTAACACCAAAAACAACATGAGCATATACCCAAACCCAGTTAAGAATATGTTACATATTGCTACTGAAGAAAAAGTGAGTAAATTAAGTATTTACAACATTAGCGGTAGCTTAATTAGAAGCTACGACAACATTGATAATACCATTGATGTTAGCAACTTAACAAAAGGTATGTATATTTTGGTAGTACAATCGGAGAAAGGTATTTCTCAGAATAAATTTATTAAAGAGTAAGTAGTAAGTTAGTTTAAGTTTGAGAAGAGTCGTTAGTCGTAGATTAACGGCTCTTTTCTGTTTTAACATGTAGCTGTTCTCGATACTGCAATATTCCGCTAAGGCTACATATTGCAAACTCGAACTGACACTGTCGTTTCGAGTGCTCGACTGTAAGGAGAGTGTATCGAGAAATACTGTTTTGCAAAACAAATTATTATATTGGTTATATTTGGGTAAAATATAGTGCGAGTAATGTGCCTATGGAATTTATTCGGAATTTAGGCTCAAGCTAATAAATATGAAAGATTGGATTAAGAATGATAGAATAGTTTTTAAAATTGGTTCACTAGAGTGGCTAAACTATTATGGATTACCAGCTGGAATATTAGGACTTAGTCTAATTCAATTGTTTTTCTTGTTTAAGGACTTTGACAATCTGAAATATGATGTTATTCTTTTAAATTTCTGTTTAACATTGATTTTAGGAATTGGAACATATTATTTGCAAATCATACGATTAAGATTCAAATCATTTAAGATTAATAAAGACTTAGACGCTTTTAAAAATGAGATTAGATTATTATTCGATTCAAATAAATGGAAAATAGATTATGACAATCAACAATATATGCAAGCAACATATAGAGGAAGTATCTTTAATCTTGATATGATTACTTTAAGATTTAAAAAAAATGAAATTCAATGGAATGTAATCCATCATCCTTGGAGTCATAATGCAATTGCAGCTCTTTTGACTTTAAATCGACAAGGTTATAAAATGATTAAGCAAATAAAAGCAATTGCATAGCATAACCCCTATCTATCGCCAGCGTCCGCTGGTAATTTAAAAACAACTATTCCAAGCACAGTTTTTACTAGCTAGAATCAGATTTACCAAACAAAAATATCAAACTTGCTTTTTGGTCGTTGGTTAACACGCCAGTTAAACCCTTTTAAAGTTACATCTTTTGGCGAGGGCTCTTTTATAGGATACAAGGTTGCGGTGGGGTCTTTTATAAATGTTAACGATGATAGTTTACTATCGTCAATAAAAATAAGCATGTTGTTGCCTTTTGCTTTGTTTACGCCAATGTATTTGCCAGCTTCGTCTCTACCGTAATAAATGGTTTCAGCATTTTGCATTACCTCAATTTTGTGCAATTCATCACCTTTAAAATATCCAATCATGCTATCGCCTTTTACTTGGTTAAAATGCTCAAACAAGGAATCGGCTTTTGAAATAATAAAGGAATTGTTGTTCAGGTAAATGGAATTGATTTTCTTGTCCTTCATCAACAAATAAATAAAATCGGCAGTCAGTTGGTTTTCGTCCGACCAAATTACTGGGTCGTTATAAAAATTGACTGTAGAATCAGAAAAATTATACAATACCGAATCGGCTTTGCCTTGCATATCCGTTTTGTAAAATTTAACCCGATTGTATGCAAACAAATTTCGAATGGTGTCGGTTTGATTTGGTATAGAGTCGTTCTTTTTTAGTTGAGTAGAAAGTTTAAACGTATCGGCATGCATAAACAAAGTATCGTCTTTAAAAATCTGTTTTAGCAAAGCTTCTTTGGTAATCATTACACTATCTTTTTGCTGAAACAACCGAATTAAATCGCCTTGAAGGATAATATTTTCTACTGTATCGGTAATAGAACCATTACATTTTATTTCGCCGTAACCAGTCTTTTTTTCGTAATACAGCGTATCGCCTTGAATTATTTTTTTATCAGAATACAAGTACGCATTTTTGAAAAAATTCGACACATCGGTTTGGGTGTTGTACCAACCATTTTCACAATAAATGTAATTGTCTTTGTTGGTTATGGTTGTTGGTCCAAAAAAGCTAGCCACTTTCGAATTAGAATTAAACTGCATGGTATCGCAATTTATTTTGTACTCGGGGTTCGATAAAAATACTTTATCCTTAAAGAAAAACGATTTTGCATCGGGGTAATAATAGCCCTGTTTACTGGTTAAGGTGTTGTTCTCTTTTTTACTCACCAATGTTCCTCCACCAAAATAATAGGCTACATTGTTGGCTCTATCGTAATCTAAATAGTTGGTGGTTAAAATTACATCGGTATTAATTAGTTTTATGTTGCCTCGCAACAATGCTTTTTTGGTTACACCGCTATAGTTTAACGAGTCGCCAAAAAGTTGGAGCGAATCGCCTTGTGTTATACGAACGTGTCCGTAAGCATCCATACTATTGCTTTCGGAATAGAAATACGCACTATCGCAATACATTAAGGCATCGTCGTGTTTAAACTGAACATTGCCAATTAACCGTTTGGCTTTACTGCCTAATGTTTCGTCAAACTCTAAACTGTTGGCATTTAAAATTTCAATTTGAGAAGTTTTTTGGGCAAATGAAACCGCTGGCAATAACAATAACAACAAGTTTATTATACAAAAATACCCCGAATACTTTTTCGGGGTGGTTTTGTATGTATTGAATAATCGTTTCACCAATTTTTATTTTTCGTAGAGACAGATGATTATCTGTCTCAAATATGCTATAAAACAGATAATCATCTGTCTCTAAGCTTATGGTTTAAGCCAATACTTTTTCTCTAATCAATGTTTGTGTTCTGTCTGGACCAACAGAAACAATAGAAATAGGAACGTTTAATTCTTGCTCTAAGTATTCGATGTATTGATTTAATGCTGATGGTAATTGATTAATCGACGACAATTTAGTCAAATCCGATTTCCAACCTTTCATTTCAACATAAATAGGTTCTACTTTTTTAGAAACAATATCGTAAGGCATGTAATCAATTACTTCACCATCAATTTTATAATGTGTACAAATTTTAATGCTTTCAAACGAGTCCAACACATCAGCTTTCATCATAATTAATTTGGTAACACCATTAATCATAATAGCATATTTTAATGCAGGTAAATCAATCCATCCACAACGTCTTGGTCGCCCTGTAGTAGCACCAAATTCGTGTCCTGCTTTTCTTAATAATTCGCCTGTTGCATCTTCCAATTCTGTTGGAAATGGTCCACTACCAACTCTTGTGCAATATGCTTTAAAAATACCAAACACTTCACCAATTTTATTCGGTGCAACCCCTAAACCAGTACAAGTTCCAGCCGTTGTAGTGTTTGATGATGTAACAAATGGGTACGAACCAAAATCAACATCTAACAAAGTACCTTGAGCACCTTCTGCTAAAATAGATTTGTTTTCATTTATAGCTTGATTCAAGTAGTGTTCGCTATCAATAACTCTTAACGATTTAATTAAGGCAACACCTTCAAAAAATGGTCCTTCTAATTCCGATAAATCGTATTCGTAATCATGGAATTTTAAAATTTGCTTGTGTTTTTCGACTAAAGCATTGTATTTATCTTGGAAATTTGTTTCGAAAATATCACCTACTCTCAACCCATTTCTACCCGTTTTATCCATGTAAGTTGGTCCAATTCCTTTTAAGGTAGAACCAATTTTTTCTTTTCCTTTTGATGCTTCCGATGCAGCGTCAATTAAACGGTGGGTTGGTAAAATTAAATGGGCTTTTTTAGAAATCACCATTTTATCATTAACATCAACATTTAATTTAAAAAGTGCATCAATCTCTTTTTTAAGAATAACAGGGTCAATAACTACTCCGTTACCAACCACATTCATCACATTTTTATGAAAAATACCTGAAGGAATGGTGTGTAAAACGTGTTTAATTCCATCAAATTCTAAAGTATGACCAGCATTTGGTCCTCCTTGAAAACGTGCTATCACATCATATTTTGGAGTTAATACATCAACAATTTTACCTTTACCTTCGTCTCCCCACTGAAGACCTAATAGAACATCAACTTTCATTTATTCTTAATTTTTTATCAATTCTAATTTTGCATTCTCAACACTATCTTTAATATTAAAAACACTATTTAACTTTGTTATTACTAATAATTTATTGATTTTTTCTGGCACATTAACTACCACTACATCACCACCGTTGTTTCTAACTTTCGTTAAAATTTGAATAAAAATACTCAAGCCGGTACTATTCAAGTATTGCATGTCTTCCAAATCAATTATTATGTTTTCTACGCCCTCGTTCAATTCAAAATCAATCTCGTTAAACAACTCTCCAACTTGCTCTTTACCTATTAAGTTACCTTGCAAAGCAATAATTAAGAGATTGTTATCTTTTTTTATTTGATACGAAAAGCTCATTGGTTTTTATTTTGTTTAACACCATAAAAATTAAGGGAATGATGCAAGATTTTAATATCAAACATCTCCTCTAACGTTGCCTTAATATTTTGAATTCGAGGGTCGCAAAACTCAATAACCTCTCCACTACTTAAAATAATGTGGTCGTGTTGTTTTGACCCATGCGAACGTTCAAATTGAGCAATGTTACTTCCAAATTGGTGTTTACGCACCAAATTAGCATTTAACAACAACTCTATGGTATTGTATAATGTTGCACGACTCACACGATATTTTTTATTTTTCATCGTGATGTACAATTCTTCTACATCAAAATGATCTTCGCTTGAATAAATTTCTTGGAGTATAGCATATCGTTCGGGAGTTTTTCTATGCCCGTGTTCTTCTAAATATGCAGAGAAGATATTTTTTACTTTTAATTGTAATTCTTCTTTCGAACTCATTTTTGAGTGTTAAAGAGTAAAATTAACTATTTATAAAGAAGATAAACCAAATGTTAGCGCATTGTTGAAAAGTTTGTTACTTGTCAACTCTTTCAACACGAGTAACACCATTTAATTTTTCCAATTTTTTAATTAAACTGTTTAGGTGAGAAGTATCATAAACATAAACCATAATCATCCCTTCAAAAATTCCATCATGACTATCAAAACTTATCGAACGCATGTTAACATTTAACTCGTTTGAAATAACTTGGGTTATAGTGTTTACAATACCAACATCATCAATTCCGAGTATTTTAATGCCTGCTAAGAATGCAATTTTTTGATCATCAATCCAGCGCGCCTTTATTACTCGGTAAGCATAATTCGAAAGCAATTGAACAGCATTTGGACATTTGGTTTTGTGTATTTTAATACCCTCATTAATGGTAACAAACCCAAAAACTTCATCGCCAGGAATTGGATTACAGCAATTCGCTAACTTATAATCAAGTTGCTGCATGTTATCGCCAATTACCAACATTTCTTCCGACTGTGGTTTCTCTTTTTTGCTTGTTAAACGCTGACTAAAAATATTGGTAACTCTTGATTTTATTGATTTTTTTGGCTGTAAAACTCCCTTTTTTACCTCAAATGCTTTTAAGTGATTTAAGTCGATCTCGCCTTTTGCAACACGGTAGTACAAATCCGTTGGAGAAGTTACCTTGTAATACGACTGAAGTAATTTCAAACTAATGTTTTGGTAAGATATTTTTAATCGTTTAAATTCTTTCTCCAATATCTCCTTACCTTCTTCGGCAATCTCTTTTTTCTCATCATTTAAAAACGATTTTATTTTTGATTTTGCACGATGTGTTTTAACAAAACTCAACCAATCTTCTTTAGGCTTTTGTTTTGCAGAGGTCAAAATTTCTACTTGGTCACCACTTCTAAGTTCGTGGCTTAACGGTACTAATTTGTTGTTCACTTTTGCTCCTAAACAATTAACTCCTACCTGCGTGTGAACTGAAAAAGCAAAATCTAACGCACTTGCACCAGATGGTAGGTTTTTCATATCGCCATTGGGCGTAAACACAAAAATTTCTTCGTTGTATAAATTCAATTTAAAGTCGTCGATAAAATCTAAAGCATCAGCATTATGATTTTCCAACAATTCTCTAATTTGATTAATCCATTTATCGAATCGACTTTCTTCTCCACCTTCTTTGTATTTCCAATGTGCAGCAAAACCTTGTTCGGCAATTTCGTCCATTCGTTTTGAACGTATTTGCACCTCAACCCATTTACCTGTTGGGCTCATAACCGTAGTATGCAGCGATTCATAACCGTTCGCCTTAGGTACCGAAATCCAATCTCGTAACCGCTCAATATTAGGCTGATAAAAATCGGTAACAATGGAGTATGCCCTCCAACAATCTGTTTTTTCGTTTTGTGTATCGGCATCTAAAATAATTCTGATGGCAAACAAATCATATACCTCTTCAAAAGGCACATGTTTTTTTTGCATCTTGTTCCAAATGGAATAAATTGATTTTGGACGACCTTTTATTTCAAACTTTAAACCGTTTTCTTCTAACGCTTTTTTTATAGGAAGCGAAAATTTATTGATAAATCGCGTACGTACTTCTTGTGTTTTTTCTAATTTTTTTTGAATCTCATCAAAGGCTTCTGGTTCCTGAATTTTTAACGATAAATCTTCCAACTCTGTTTTCATACTATGCAACCCCAATCGGTGAGCCATTGGTGCATATAAAAACAAAGTTTCTGATGCTATTTTCAACTGTTTATCACGTTTCATAGAACCTAAAGTTCTCATGTTATGTAAACGGTCGGCAAGTTTGATTAAAATAACTCGAACATCTTCCGAAAGGGTAAGTAAAATCTTTCTAAAATTTTCTGCTTGTATGGAAGTGTTAAAATCCACCACATCAGAAATCTTCGTCAACCCGTCAATAATTTGAGCCTCTTTTTCACCAAACATATTGGTGATATCTTCTAACGAAATCTCGGTATCTTCAACAGTATCATGCAACAAAGCACATATCATAGAAGTAGCTCCTAAACCAATTTCTTCAGCACAAATTCGAGCAACAGCAATAGGGTGGTAAATATATGGCTCGCCAGATTTTCTTCGAACACTTTTATGTGCCTCGTTAGCAACATCAAAAGCCTTTCTAATCCGAGCTAAATTTTCAGGAGTTTTTTTACAATGTATTGCCGAATCAAGCATGGCTTGATAGGCTTGTTCTATCTCAATCTTTTCTTTTTCTAAATCAATTTCCATTGTAAATTAACAATTTTGGTATTTCCAATTTCGGTTTTTACCTTCTAACAACCATTCTATGGTTTGGGTAATTCTTTTCTGTTTAGTCGAATCTTGTTTTGCTTCAGTAATCCACTCTATGTATTCCTTCTGATGGGTATAAGCAAAATTATCAAAAACCTCTTTCGCTTTTGGATGCTGCTGTAAAACATCCTTTAGTTCTTTAGGAACAACTAAGTTCTTTTTTTCTTTAACAACTTTTGGCAGTTGTATTCCTTTTTCATTTAACATTACCGCCTCTTGCATCAACATCAATAAAATCTCATCAGAAGGTAAATCGTTTAACGATTTTATTTTTCCGAAACTACCCATTCCATCTTCAGCACCATCCAAACTCTTAATTAGTTTCTGTTTCCAAAAACCAAATGCACAATGTTGTTTAAAGGCTGCCATGTTAAACAACATTCCTTTGTATTCAAAATTTGGCATTCCCCACTTAATGGTTTCTTCTATATCAGGATTTACTTGATGAACCAATGCCCTTAGTTTACTTAAAATAGGCTGAGCAAACTCAGCAGATTTTGCTATATATTCATCAACTTTTGGATTCTTTGGCATATTATTACACTCTTTCAATAATAGTGGCATAACCTTGACCAACACCAATACATAAGGTTACTAAAGCATATCTTTTGTTTGTTTTTTGTAATTGGATTGCGGCAGTTTGTAAAATACGAGCACCTGTCATACCAAGTGGGTGACCTAAAGCTATTGCACCACCATTTGGATTTATTCTTGGGTCGTTATCAGCCAAGCCCATTTTGCGTGTACAAGCTAAACTTTGAGCAGCAAAAGCCTCGTTAATTTCTATAATATCCATATCGTTTAAGGTTAAACCTGCTCTTTTTAATGCTTTTTCTGAAGCATAAACAGGTCCAATACCCATAATACGTGGTTCAACCCCTGCAATAGCACTCGATACAATTCGAGCCATTGGTTTAAGATTGTATTTTTTCAACGCTTCATCAGAAGCCACTAATACAGCAGCAGCGCCATCGTTTAACCCAGAAGCATTACCAGCAGTAACCGTTCCTCCTTCTTTTCTAAAAGCTGCCCTTAATCCACCCAAAACTTCTAATGTAGTGGTAGGTTTAATAAATTCATCTTGCGAAAATATTTTTGGCTCGCCTTTACGTTGAGGAATTTCTACGGCAACAATTTCTTCAGCCAATCGACCATTTTTTTGAGCAGCAGTAGCTTTCATTTGGCTCCAATACGCAAATTGATCTTGGTCGGCTCTACTAATTTTATACATGTCAACCAAATTTTCGGCAGTTTCACCCATGCCATCCACACCGTATAAAGCTTTCATTTTTGGATTAATAAATCTCCAACCAAAACTAGAGTCGTGCATTTCTACATCTTGCCCGAATGGTTTAGAGGCTTTAGAAATTACCCAAGGTCCACGTGTCATGTTCTCTACTCCACCACCAATATACAAATCGCCATCGCCAATTTTAATTGCTCTTGACGCATTGATAACCGAAGCCATTCCTGACGAACATAAACGATTGATGGTTTCGCCACCAACTTGCCATGGCAAACCAGCCAACAGTCCACACATACGTGCTACATTTCTGTTGTCCTCACCAGCTTGATTGGCACAACCAAACAACACGTCTTCAATTTCCTCAGTAATTATATTGGGGTTTCTTTTTATCAATTCTTTAATTACTATAGCGCCTAAATCATCGGTTCTAACTGCCGACAAAGTGCCTCCAAAATTTCCTATTGGAGTTCGTATAGCATCAACAATAAATGCTTCTTTCATACTCAAAATTCGTTTGTGTTAAATTAGATAGTAAAGGTAATAAAATTTTGAGGCTGTGAAAACTAGTTTCAGTACTAGAATAAATAATTTAAATCAACACAAAATCAACACTTATCTTTACATCTCCATTAACTACAACAGACAGCTGATGTTTTCCCATATAATGCTTTCGTGTAGTTAAATCGGCAAACTTGTGTGTGCGAACGAATTGTTTTTTAGTGTTGCCAGGAAATGTAGCTTCACTTATTTTAAAAATTTTAGGAGATTGGCTTCCGTTCGATTTCATAAAATGAATGATATACTCCAAACGCAAAGTTCGCTCAGTTTTATTGGTATTATGAACATAAAAAGAAAAAGTAAACTCTTCACCTATCTTTAATCGATTTTTTGAAAGTATTAATTCTTCTACTTCAATATTTTTAGCATCGGCTGTTCCAAAAATTGATAAGGCTTCTTTATTACCACTTTTTAATAAAGAGCGTAACGCATGTTTTACAATCCAATCTGTATTCTTGGATTTTCCATGCCATTTTTTACAAATATCCAGCACCAATTTTGGGTGATTTTTACTGATGTCGTTTAAATGATTGGCAACACTTTTTCTGACATAAAGCGATTCATCGTTTTTTAAGTTTTCCAATATTGGTAAAACCGGACTGGGGTCTTTTATAAATCCTCGTATTGGCTGTGCCCAAGGCAACTTTGGTCGAGATCCTTCGCTTGCCAAACGCCTTACATGATGGTTTTTACTTTTACTCCAAACCAACAATTGCTTAACCGCTTCTTTAGGATATTTTTCAATAAATGGGCGTACAGCAAATTCGCTTGTAGAAAATTCGGTTAAAAATTCTAATGCTTGAATTGAAGTTTTAAAATTATCTAACCCATACACTTGAACAAAATCAGGAAAAATAAAACCTTGAATTCCAGAAAATTTTGGAGCTACATTTTTAATGATTTGAATTTGTTGGATATAATCTATTGGTAAAAACTCATGTATTTTATTGGTAATAAAACGCATTCGTTCTTTAAGTTCTTTATTTTGCCAATCGGCTGTTAAAGTTGCTTTTACAAACCTATCACTTTTAAATTCAGCATTAACTTTTAAAAGTTCATTCGCTAGTTTACAAACAAAAATTTCGTTAAATTCTTCCTTAAGATTCATTTAATTTAAAATGAAGTGCCACAGATTCACAGATTAAAAATAATGTCTTTTAATCTGTGAATCTGTGGCAAAATTATGTATTACCAAATTTTAACTCTTAAACTATCGTTGGCAACCATTTTGTTCCCTGATTTACACCCAAAAGCTTCATCAAACTCAACCAAGTTAGTTAATGGTCCTAATACCCTGTATTTTGTTGGTGAGTGTGGGTCAACATTTGCTAAACGAACAGCTTCCTCATCTTTAATGTTTGATGCCCAAACTTGAGTCCAACCCAAAAAGAAACGTTGCTTGTAAGTAAATCCATCAATTGGTTTTGGTTCTGCTTTGCCTTCGTAAGATTTTAGCATGGCATAATAAGAAAGTGTAATACCTGCTAAATCTGCAATATTTTCACCCAATGTTAATTCACCATTTACATAGGTTTCGTCAACCACATTGAAAGCATTAAATTGATTAACCAACTTACCTGTTAGGTGTTTAAAATTAGTTAAATCCTGCTCACTCCACCAATTTCTCAAATTACCATCGCCATCAAACTGACTACCTTGGTCGTCGAAACCATGAGAGAATTCGTGACCAATAACTCCACCAATACCACCATAATTAATAGCATCATCTGCATCAGGGTTAAAGAACGGAGGTTGTAAAATTGCTGCTGGAAAAACAATCTCGTTCATGGTTGGATTGTAATAGGCGTTAATGGTTTGTGGTGTCATTCCCCACTCTGTTTTATCAACTGGCTTACCAATTTTAGCTACCATTTCAGCATATTCAAA
The DNA here is from genome assembly GCA_020635795.1 of Flavobacteriales bacterium. NCBI lineage: Bacteria > Pseudomonadati > Bacteroidota > Flavobacteriia > Flavobacteriales > Flavobacteriales bacterium. Next base: position 256,477 of record JACJZD010000003.1, on the reverse strand, counting down.
AGCCCTCACGTTCATCATATTTTGAACAAAATTATCCTTCACTATTTCAATAGAAGAATAATCTTTCCATTTATCTGGGTATCCAATTTTATAAACAAATTTGCTCAACTTATCCAATGCTTTTGTTTTGGTTGAATCACTCATCCAATCCAATTTTTGAACTCTTTCTTTAAATACTCCTGCAATATTATGGATGTACCCTAACACGCGTTTTTTCTGATCTTCTGGAAAATGTTTCTCAACAAATAATTTTCCAATTTGCTCACCCACAAAGTTGTTTGAGTTTTCTAATGCTCTTTTCCAACGAGGCTTCATTTCTTTAACTCCTCTAAGCGTTGTTGAATAAAATGCAAAATGTTGTTGTTCAAAATCGCTACTTAAATAAGGCGCAAAATCGTTTAATGCCTGCCATTTTAAGTACACTTTCCATTGGTCGATAGAATATTGTTTTAATGTTTTTGATAAAGTAGTAAAATATTTTGGTTGGTCAACAACCAATTCAGTAACTCCAGAAATATTTGCCGATTGTAAAAATTTATTCCAATCAAAAATTGTACACAGTTTTTGAAGCTCATCAACCGTCATTTTGTTGTACGTTGCCACAGGGTCTCTTCGTTCTAATTTTGTTAACGATGCTTTCGCTAATTGAGATTCTATGGCTAAAGTATTTTTTGCATTTTGTGCAGCAGACTCTTCAGTTTCACCCGATAGTTTAAATAAGGCTACCATGTGTTTTTCATATTCTGCTAGAATATTCTTGCCTCTGTCATCAGTAGGAAAATAATAATCTCTATCTGGCAAACCAATACCACCTTGACCTAAATAGAATATATTTTGATTACTATTTCTGGCATCTACATATACATAGTAAGAAAACATTGAACCAGAACCTTTTACTTTTAAATGAGCCATTGTTTCAACTAAACTTTGAATATCAGTAACTGCATTTATTTTTTCCAACAAAGGTTTTAATGGCGAAATACCTAGCTTGTCTGCATTGGTGGAATCAAAAGCTGCTGTATAAAAATCTCCAACTTGTTGTTTTGGAGTACCTTTTTTTCCTTTAGCTGCTGTCGCCTCTTCAATTATTGTTCTTAATTTAATGTTGTTTGCTTCGTTTAAAATATTAAAACTTCCCCAACGACCTTCTGTTTCAGGTACTGGGTTGTTTTTTTGCCAATTACCAATAGCATATTGATAAAAATCTTCGCAAGGTATAGCCGTTGAATCAATATTGGCTAAATCAAATGCTGGGATTTTATTAGAATCTTCTACTTTTTCTTCTTTTGGGGTTTCAGAGCCACATGAACTTAATACGGCTAATCCTATAACAACAAACAAATTTGTTTTAATTTTTTTCATCGATTAAATGGTTTAGTTAGTAGCCTTAAAAGTAGCAAAAATATCTCTTAAATAGGCTTTTATCTTTTTTTAAGATTTTTTTGTGGAATTTTAGCTTTCCTATCATCTAGCTATTAAAACAATAATTTTTTGATGTTATTTTTTAAAAGTAAAAATATTTCAAAGCACTCCGACAACGAACTTATTGCTGAATACAAAAGCAATGGAGACAATGCTGTTGTAGGAGAATTGTTTAAACGATATTCGCATTTAGTTTACGGTGTTTGTTTAAAATATTTAAAAAATGAAGACAAAAGTAAAGATGCGGTGTTGGAAATATTTGAACAATTGTTGGTGGATTTATTAAAACATGATGTAAGCAATTTCAAATCTTGGTTACACAGTGTAGCTCGAAATCATTGCTTGATGTTTTTAAGAAAAGAACAAACTCAACTAAAAAGAGCCAACGAATACGAATATGCTTTTGATGAAGAAGATAGTTTTGACACTCCTTTTCAAACACACGAAAAAGAACAACAAGAAGTACAATTAACTGATTTAGAAAAAGCATTAGGTGAATTAAAAGAAGAACAACGTATTTGCATTGAACTCTTTTTTTTAAAAGAAAAATGCTACGAAGAAGTTGCTGAATTAACAGGTTTTACCATGAACCAAGTAAAAAGCTACATACAAAACGGAAAACGAAATTTAAGTTTAAAATTAACCACATAAATAAAAACCAACACGCAAAACAATTATGATTACTTATTACTAAAAACAATGAAAAACTTACAGAATCACATATTTTCGACAACGACTTGCATCTCAAAGGAAACTATGTTAAAGTTTATCAATAAACAACTTTCACAAAAAGAACTGCATCAGGTACAAACACACCTTATTGATTGTGATTTTTGTAGCGAAGCTATAGAGGGAATGGCTCATGCCAAAAATCCATCTGTGCTCTTTACCATCGACCACTTTATTGATAAGCGTACCACTCAAAAATCGCCTTCTATTACACGAATGTTTTTGGTAGCTGCTTCTGTATTGTTATTTGTTGTTGGAGGATATTATATCATTAATAATTTTAATGATGCTGCTAAACTCAACGAAAATGAACTTTCGTTTCAAGAACCTCAAAAAAATACCATAGAAAATATTTTACCCGAACAAGAAGAATTGATGCAAGAACAAAAAGAAGCTGAAGGTGAAAAAAGCGCCCAAAACATTACTTTAAAACTCAAAAATAACGAAGAAGTTGCTGATGCAGAAGTTGCAGAAACTAAAGCAAACGATAGATGGAAAGATAATTACGGTGCATTAGAAGAAAGCCCAATTGAGCAGCAAGTAGCACAAAACGATTACCGACCTGTTTTAGCTAAAGATAAAACAACAACTTCAGCAGCAACAACAGGTACTGGTAGTGCTTATAAAGCTAAAATACAAGATAGTGAAGATGCAATGATGGACGTGGACAATACCATTGCTCCTGCACCTATATTAGCTAACGAAAAAGCTAAAGCTGATGCGAACAGTGATCAAAAAGCAACCAATCAATTAGCCAATAAAGCAATAGTTTCAGATAATTTGAAAAAATCGGGTGAGACAAAAAATCGTGCTAAAAAAGAAAAAGAAGCTCCCCGCCCAAGCAGTGCTGATGTTTTTAACAGAGAAGGTGATGAAATTACCTTAAAGGAAGAGGAAAATGTATCTCGTAATGAAAACACCTCTTTTGCTGAAACCATTACTACAACAGAAACTTCTGGAGGAATATCTACTGGAGCTTCGACAACCATGAGCGATGCACTTACTGATGGAATAATATATTACAATCAGAAAAAATACACTACGGCTGTAAAAAAGTTTGATGTGGTATTAAATGGAAACGATAACCCAACAAAAAAATCGGAAGCAAGATGGTACAAAGCACTTTGTTTGATTCAGTTAAAAGATATGACAGAAGCAAAAAAATTGTTAACCATGTTAACTCAATACAACAACGCTTACAGTAAACAAGCCGAAGAAAAATTGAAGGCATTGAAGTAAGATTTTATGTAAAAACAAAAAAGGACATTCTGAGAATGCCCTTTTTGATTAATTCTGAAATTGAATCAGAATTATTTTTTTGCAGGTGCAGCAGCAGCAGCAGAATCAGCAGCAGCTTGTGCAGCAGCAGCTTCAGCAGCAGCTAATGCTTCAGCTTCAGCAGCAGCAGCAGCTTCAGCTTCAGCAGCAACTTGTGCATCATAAGCAGCAACTGAATCAGCAGCAGCTTGTTCTTGTGCAGCAATTTCTTCTTGACTTGGACCACAAGCCACTACCATTAATGCTATCATAGCAACTGGTAAAATCATAAATTTTTTCATAATAATGTTGTTAATTAATTTTAGGTAGGCAAATGTATGTCAACTTTTTTATAATTAAAAAGCATTTATAATAATTTTAATTAACTGACTATTAATTAGTTAAAAAATAATTTAATTCAAATCAGATTAAAAAGGCTCTAAATGTTTCTTAAAATTGATTTATAGAGGATTATTTGTTAAAAAACTGTTAATTTTCTTTTGGTCAAACGGGTTGACTTTTATCATATATAACGCAAGATAAATTCATAACTTTGGCATCGATATTATAATTGAATATGGATAAAATTGTTGGAGTAGAATTAAGTCACCGTTTTGCACCTATTGCTGTAAGAGAACGATTAGCCCTTAACAAAGAGCAAACCCGAGCAGCTATACAAACCTTAAAAAAGCACTACAAAGAAGTTTTTATTATTTCCACTTGTAACCGCTTATCTATTTACGCTTACGGAGATAGTCACAATGAAATTGTTGATTTTTTTGACACCTTTGGCAATTACCGCCAATACTTATCCATATTACCTGATAGCGAAATTGCTATCATCAATTTATTTTCTACGGCTGCAGGATTAGAATCTCAGGCAGTGGGCGAGCATCAAATTAGCGGACAAATTAAAGATGCATTAGATATTGGGAGAGAAGAACAATCAATAGGTCCAGTTTTGGACGAACTTATTCGACAAGCTGTTCATACAGGAAAAAGAGTGCGGTTGGAAACCAACATTGGTAAATTTTCTGCTTCGTTAGCAACGGTAGGTTTCGAACTAATTGAACACCATGGGTATAACATTGCCGATTCTACATTTTTAGTTATAGGTACTGGAAATATGGCAAATTTAGTTGCTACTATTTTAGACAGAACATCAATAAAGAAGTTATACATTGCTAGTCACGACATGGATAGAGCCAAAGAAATGGCTAATGAATGGAATGGGACGCCTGTGGAAATGCAAAACATTCACAAAGCGCTAGGTGAAGCAAATATTGTAGTTGGCGGAACTCAGGGAGAAATAAACTTACTACATGAAGAAACCATGGCAGAAAGTAAATGTCCAAGAGCAAATTTTGCATTAGAAACAGGTGGAAATAAATTATTTATTGATTTTGGAGTTCCAAGAAACTTTAATCCAAACTTAAAAGATCACAACAATATATCGTTATACGATTTAGATGACATCAAAAAAATTACTTACGATGGCCTTCTAAAACGATATGATGAGATTCCTTTGGCAAGAAAAATAGTAAATCAAGAATTGGATTGGTTTATGGTTTGGCTAAAAAACCGAAGAGTTGCACCCGTTATAGAAGCATATTGGAGTAATTTAGAAGACTTGCGTGATGAAGAACTTAAATGGCTTATCCCAAAAATGGGTGATTTATCTGACCATCAAAAAGAATTACTAATGCGTTTTTCGCACCGTTTGTTAAGAAGAATTTCGAGTCCAACAATAGACGGAATAAAAAACATAGCTCAAAACATACATTTACAAGACAATCCTATTAATACTGCAAAACAAATTTTAGACGTTAATAATGTAGATATTTTTGTTCCTAAACGTAAAATAATTGTTGGCACAAGAGGCAGCAAATTGGCTCTAACTCAAACCAATTGGGTGGTTGACCAATTAAAAGCCATACAACCCGATTACGAATTCGAAACCAAAATAATAAGAACAAGCGGCGACGATGGTAACATTGATGTTGTAGGAGCATTTACATCAGCTTTGCAACGCTCCATGTTAGCAGGCGAAATTGATATTGCCATACACAGTTATAAAGATATTCCTACTGAAGAAGTTAATGGTTTGAGAGTTATCCCAATTACAGAAAGAGAAGATTGTAGAGATGTATTTATCTCTAAAACTGGAAAAAAATTAAAAGAATTACCTGCTGGTGCAACTATTGGAACAGGCAGTTTACGTCGTTCAGCTCAGCTAAAACAAATTCGACCTGATTTAAATTATAAATTTATTCAAGGAAATGTAGATGGTAGAATCCAAAAAATGGAAAGTGGTGAATACGATGCGATTATTTTAGCAGCAGCAGGTTTGCGTAGATTAAACATGATTGATTATGCTACAGAATTGCTTGATGTAGACATTATGCTCCCAGCTGTTGGTCAGGGTATTTTAGGTATAGAAACCATTGACAAGGAAGGTTATGTGTTAGATTTGGTAAAAAAATTACGACACGAACCGACAAAATATGCTGCCGATGCCGAAAGAGCTTTTTTAATTGCACTAGGTGGAGGATGTAACTTACCTATTGCAGCTTATGCTCAGGCAACCACTACCGACATTAAAATACAAGGTGTTTTTGCAACAGAAGATGGTGAATATTTTGCCAGAAAAACTATAAATGGGAAGGTAGAAGACCGTAGAGAGCTTGCTCGTAGTTTAGCATTAGACTTGAAAAAAGAAATTGATTTAAAAAAAAAGGAGCAACTAAGTGAAACAACCTCTAAGTCGTGTTAAGGTTTTAATACCTAGACCCATTGAACAAAGCAACGAATTTGCAGAAAAACTTGAAAAACTAGGTGCAACACCTGTTATTTTCCCATTAATTGAACTTAAACCAATTAACACTCAACTTTTAGTTGAAACTTATTCTAAAAATAATTTTGACTGGTTAGTATTTACTAGCGGTGTAGCGGTAAAATGTTTTTTTGATGAAATCAATCCAAAGGAAGTAAAATCAAAAATTGCCGCAGTTGGTTCGCAAACTAAAAAGACCATCGAAAAATTAGGTTTAAAAGTAAACTTTATACCATCGGCAGCTACTGCTCAGAAATTGGCAAAAGAAATTCCCGTTAAGGAATCTGAAAGTGTTTTTATTCCACAATCTAAAATAGCTAATAACACAATTGTTGATATATTGGGTAAAAAGAATAAAAAAATAAAAACGCTTGCCATCTACGACAATTCACCTGTTGAATATTCGAAAGAAGAAATTGAAGAAGTTTTAAATACCCCAGTAAATGTAATTACTTTTACTAGTGGATCGACAGTTAATAGCTTTATGGATTTGATTAGAAAACATAAAATAAAACTCGATACAGTTCATACCATTTCTATTGGTCCATCAACCACAGCAGAAGCTCAAAAACGTCATTTAGGTATTGATGCTACCGCTGAAAATCATACCGTAGATGGTATTATTGAAGAAATAATGAAATTATATGCTTAAAAAAACAAAAGGGGGTTTCAAAATTGAAACCCGCTTTTGTTTTTTAGCTCTAATACAACTTAAATAATTAAGCATTGTGCAACTTATTTAAAATATCTTTTGCTTGATGCCATTCAAGTCGAGGTCCAAACTGCGTTACCACTTGAGATGATGCAAGTGATGCCAATTTTCCTGAATCTGCAAAGCTATGTCCATTTGTAATTCCATAAAGAAAAGCTCCCGAAAATAAATCGCCAGCACCGTTCGTATCAATTGCTTTAACCTTATAAGGTTCAATATCTACAAATGTATCTCCATCAAAAATCATTGCTCCATTTGCACCTAAAGTAATAACAAATCTTCTTGCAGCTTTTTTAAGTTCTTCTCTTGCTTCGGTAAGATTATCCTTGCCTGTATATAGCATCGCTTCTTCTTCATTACAAAACAATAAATCAACACTTGCTCCAATAACAGATTCCATAGGTTCCTTAAAATATTTTACCATAGAAGGGTCGGAGAATGTTAATGCTGTTTTTACTCCATTTTCCTCAGCAAGTTTTTTTGCATATTTCATGGCATCTAATCCATTCTCAGATGTTACTAAATAACCTTCTATATATAAATACTGCGAATCTTTAAGAGCTTCTTCTTTAATTTCAGCTCTCGAATAATTTGAAGTTATGCCTAAAAAAGTATTCATTGTTCTTGATGCATCATCAGTAGTCATTACCAAACATTTACCTGTAATTCCAGCTTCAAGACCACCACTACGCAAATTCGTATCTACACCATTCGCTTTCAAATCTTTCATGTAGAAATCACCTAATTCATCATTAGCAACCTTACAAGAATAAAAGCTCGACCCACCAAATTGACTAACCGCAATAACTGAATTTGCAGCTGAACCCCCGCATTGTTTGTTACTTTTGCTCATGTTAATAGCATTTGAAATTCTGGTTTGATGTTCTTCATCAACTAAAGTCATCAATCCTTTTTCTATGTTGTGACTTTTTAAGAACTGATCATCAACTTCGGTTACAATATCAACTAAAGCGTTACCAATTCCAAATACATTATACTTTTTGTTCATTCTACAATTAATTAAGAGTTAATAATTTCAAAAAATTTTAATTTAATTTTTCTGCAAATATATTGTATAATTAAAAACTTTCAACTAATATTGCACCCCGATTAACGGAAATTCCTCCTTAGCTCAGCTGGTTAGAGCATCTGACTGTTAATCAGAGGGTCCTTGGTTCGAGCCCAAGAGGGGGAGCAACAATAGAGAAGGTTACAGCATTAATTTGTTTGTAACCTTTTTTTATTTGCATATATAATTGATTATACTAATGAAAGAATGGACAAATAAAAAAGTATTGATTGTATTTAGTTAGTTCCTGAAAACTGCAAAGATCAACTTCTTCATATAACCATATGATAATGATTTTTTGAATACATGGTATTAGAAATTTAAAATCTGTTTAACTGTAAAATTTACGTTGATTTGTCCCTAAGAAACATGTAAATTGAAATGGAATGAGGGCTTGTTCTTTTCTAATTAATCCTTATAAATTTTATTACTCCATTCATATCCATACAAGCAAAATTATTATCTGATAGCTTTTCGATTTTAAATGTTTTTCCTTCAAAATTCATATTAAATATACACGCATCATTCTTATATATTTTTAAAGATTTGTCATGTGAAGTTGAAACAATGTACTCACAATTATTTATTCCAACAAAATAATAAACCCAATCTTCATGTCGGTTATAATCGTTTATAATTCTACCCTGAGAATCTATTGAACTTACAACATGTGTTTTAGAGTTTTCGGCTAAAATCATTTGACATTCAGGTAAATATTTAACTGTACACATAAAGTCTATTTTAATTTGATTAACTGGTTGAAGTGTTTCATTAAGAAAATACAAAATTGAATTTTTTTCCTTAATATTATTAGCTGAGATTAATAACACTGATTTCTCAGAATCGTACGAAAGCCAACTAATGTATTTACATTTAGTATCAAATAAATTAATCTGTTCCCCTTTAATAATATCCCATAATACAACAGTCCCATCTACTGATGATGTCGCCAACCTATCCTCCCCAAAAAAACACAAATCGTTTATAATCTTTTGAGTACCCTTTAATTTATGAAGCACTTCATAATTTTCAGCATTTAGAATGGTAATTGAATTATCAGATGAACCCGTTGCTAAATATTTACCATTAGGACTGAATTGTATTCGTCTTATAGCTTTTGAATGAACTTTTATTTTCTTGACAATCTCCTTTGTATCTAAATCAATTATTAATAAATCAGGCGATTTCTTACCAGCTGAGGTAACAATATGTTTCTTATCTATTGATATTGAAAAAGAATTTATTTCATTACCAATATTTAATGAATCATAAATTTCCACTTGCCCAAACCCATTAAATGAACAACAAATGATAAATACAAACAGTAATTTTTTCATGTTTAAATAATTTACAAACCCACAAACAAAAAACCTCCTAAATTGCTTTAGGAGGTTTTTGTACCCGAGGCCGGAGTCGAACCGGCACTCGTAAGAACACGAGTTTGAGTCGTGCGCGTCTACCAATTCCGCCACTCGGGCAAACTCAAATTAAATTGAGAGTGCGAAAATATTCATTACTTTTGAATTTGAAAAGATTTTTTAAAAAAAAGTGCAATAGTTTTAATGATTTATTTGGCTTAGTATTAATAAATTAATAAATTTGCAGCCCTTTTGATTTTAAGGAGTTACCATGATTGAACCAACAGTAAAAATATTTAGCGGTAGAGCATCGATGTATTTAGCAGAAAAAATTGCTAAAGCTTACGGTGTTTCGTTAGGTAATGTCATCATTAATACCTTTAGTGATGGAGAGTTTCAGCCTTCTTTCGAGGAATCGGTTAGAGGTGCTGATGTTTTTATTGTTCAATCTACTTTTCCTCCTGCCGATAATTTAATGGAACTATTAATGATGATTGATGCAGCAAAACGTGCCTCAGCCAGAAGAGTAGTTGCTATAATGCCTTATTTCGGTTTGGCTCGTCAAGATAGAAAAGATAAACCTAGAGTTCCGATAGGAGCAAAATTGGTAGCTAACATGCTTGCTTCTGCTGGTGTTACTAGAGTAATGACCATGGACTTGCATGCTGACCAAATTCAAGGATTTTTTGAAGTACCCGTTGACCATTTATTTGCCTCAACTATTTTTATACCTTACATTCAAAGTTTAAATCTTGAAAACTTAACCATGGCTTCTCCTGATATGGGCGGAACCAAACGTGCCAATGCTTATGCTAAATTTTTACACGCTGAAGTAGCTGTATGTTACAAACAACGTAAAAAAGCTAACGTAATTGAAGACATGTTTTTAATTGGTGAAGTAGCTGGTAGAGATGTTATTATTGTTGATGATATGGTTGATACTGCTGGTACACTTACAAAAGCTGCCGACATTATGATGGCAAACGGTGCAACAAGCGTTAGAGCAATTGCAACACACGCAATACTATCGGGCAAGGCATACGAAAGAATAGAAAACTCTCAACTAACTGAATTAATCGTAACAGATTCTATACCGTTATCTCAACAATCTGATAAAATAAGAGTACTTTCGGTGGCTGATTTGTTTTCAGATATCATCAAAAAAGTATTTCATCACGAATCAATAAGTAACACATTCATTTGCTAAAAAATAATATAATTTAAATAACCATGAAATCAATAGCATTAAAAGGAAATAAAAGAACTGATAGAGGATCATCTGATGCTAAATCCCTTAGAAAAGAAGACAAAATTCCAGCTGTATTATACGGAGGAAAAGAAAATATTCACTTTATGGTAGATGACATTCCTTTTGGAAAAATCATCCATTCACCAAACGTATATTTTGTTGATTTGAATATTGACGGTACTACTGTTAGATCTATCATTAAAGAAATACAGTTCCACCCAGTAACTGACAAAGTTTTACACGTTGATTTTCTAGAAGTAATTCCTGGAAAAGAAGTAACAGTAATGTTACCAATTAAAATTACAGGTACATCTAAAGGTGTATTAAATGGTGGTAAATTAAGAACTGTAACCAGAAGATTAAGAGTTAGAGGACTAGCTGAAGCTTTACCAGAAGCGATTACTGTTGATATTACTCCATTAAAAATTGGACAATCAATTAAAGTTGGCGAAATTAAAGTTGCTGGTTTAACTTTATTAGACGCTCCTAACGCTGTTGTTGTTGCTGTTAAAATGAGTAGAGCTGCTGTTTCTGCTTCTGATGAAGAAGAGGAAGGTGCTGAAGGTGATGCTGAAGGTGCTGAAGCTACAACCGAAGCTGTTGCTGAATAATTAACAACTATGAAGTATTTAATTGTAGGATTGGGCAATATTGGCTCAGAATACGAAAATACTAGACATAATATTGGATTTATGATATTGGATGCCTTAGCTAAGGCATCCAATATTTTTTTTGAGCCAAACAAACTTGGCTCTACTGCTACCCTAAAATTTAAAGGAAGGACTTTTATTTTGGTAAAACCTTCAACCTATATGAACCTGAGTGGCAAAGCTGTAAACTACTACCTCCAACAAGAAAAAATTTCTGCTGAAAATCTTTTAGTTATTACCGACGACATTGCTTTACCCTTTGGAACAATCCGTTTAAAAGGAAAAGGAAGTGATGGCGGACATAATGGATTAAAAAATATAGCTGAATCATTAGGTCATCCCAACTACCCTCGATTACGTTTTGGAGTAGGTAGCGACTTTGTTCAAGGTAAACAAATCAATCATGTATTGGGCAATTTTGCTCCCGAAGAACAAGTACTTTTACCTGAACGCTTAACAAAAGCCTCTGAAGCTATAAAAAGCTTTGGAACAATTGGCATAGGAAGAACAATGAGCGAGTTTAACGGGAAGTAATTTACCCAAACAACGCAGAAAAAACCTCATCTACTCTTGAAACAAAAATCACTTGAATTTTTGGACTTGTTTTGGTTAAGCCTTTTTTGTTGTATTTAGAAACAAATATTTTTTCGAACCCCAATTTTTCTGCTTCAGAAATCCGTTGATCAATTCTACTGACTGGACGAATTTCACCACTTAAACCAACCTCGGCAGCAAAACAAACATTTGAAGGAATATACACATCTTCGCCGCTTGATAAAACAGCACTAATTACAGCTAAATCAATTGCAGGGTCATCCACTTTAATACCACCAGCAATGTTTAAAAACACATCTTTTTGTGATAGTCTGAACCCACAACGTTTTTCCAATACAGCCAACAACATATTTAATCTTCTTGAATCAAAACCAGTTGATGAACGTTGCGGATTACCATAAGCAGCAGTACTTACCAATGCTTGAATTTCAATCAATAATGGTCTATTCCCTTCCATGGTTGCTGAAATAGCCGAACCACTCAATTGCTCTTCTTTGTTGCTGATTAATATTTCTGATGGATTTTCAACTTCTTTCAAACCTTCGCCATACATTTCATAAATACCCAACTCGTTGGTTGAACCAAAACGATTTTTAATAGAGCGTAACAAACGGTAGATATGGTTTCTGTCTCCTTCGAATTGCAACACCACATCAACCATGTGTTCTAAAATTTTTGGCCCTGCAATGGTTCCATCTTTAGTAATATGCCCCACCAAAAATACGGGAGTATGTGTTTCTTTGGCATATTTCATCAATTCAGCGGTACATTCTCTAACTTGAGAAATACTACCAGGCGATGAATCAATAGTTGAAGTATGCAAGGTTTGAATAGAATCTATCACCAACACATCAGGATTTAATTCTTTAATGTGATGAAAAATATGTTGAGTTGATGTTTCTGTTAAAATATAACAATCGGGATTTTTGTTACCGATACGTTCTGCACGCATTTTAATTTGTTGCTCACTTTCTTCGCCCGACACATACAAGGTTTTTTTACCTTTTAATCGCAATGCCATTTGCAACATTAAGGTAGATTTACCAATACCTGGGTCGCCACCAAAAAGCACCAACGAACCAGGAACTAAACCACCACCCAACACTCTACTCAATTCTGTTCCTGGTAATTTTATACGTGGAATATCAGCAAGTTGAATGTCTTCAATTAATTGTGGTTTACTGGTTCGATTAATGTTAAAAGCAACATTAAAATCCGATTTATCAGGTTTTGAAACAACTTCTTCCGCAATGGTATTCCATTCGTTACACGAACTACACTTGCCCACCCATTTCGGGAATTGAGCGCCACAACTTTGACAAAAAAAGGTAGTTTTTACTTTGGTTTTAGCCACAACAAAAATTTAAAAAGCCAAATTAAACAAAAACATCGGTTTCAATAAAACTAGTTTTAGTTATTCCTATCTTTACCTTATGCAAGCCGAAAAACTAAATATCAAGAGTTGGGCAGAGGAAGATCGCCCTCGGGAGAAGCTATTGCTAAAAGGCAAAAATGCTTTGTCGGATGCGGAACTGATTGCCATTTTAATTGGTTCGGGCAACAAAAATGAAACCGCTGTTGAATTAGCAAAACGCATTTTATCAAGTGTAAACAATGACCTCAACCAATTGGCAAAACTCAGCTTAACCGACTTAATGCAATTTAAAGGTATTGGCGAAGCAAAAGCCATCAGTATTGCATCAGCACTAGAATTAGGTAGAAGGAGAAAAGAAAGTATCACCGAAAAATCATCAAAAATAACCTCTAGCAAAATAGCTTACGAAATTATTAGCGATGTGTTGAGCGATTTGCCTCACGAAGAATTTTGGGTATTGTATCTAAATCGTAAAAACGAAGTCATAAAAAAAGAACACATCAGTAAAGGTGGAGTTACTGGAACAGTTGCCGACGGAAAAATTATTTTTAAAAATGCGGTCAATCACTTGGCTTCGGCTATAATTTTATGCCACAATCACCCAAGCGGAAACCTTACCCCTAGCAACGAAGACATTAAGCTCACCAAAAAGCTAAAAGAAATTGGTGTTTTAATGGATACACCAGTTATTGACCATATTATTGTAGGCAACAATAATTACTTTAGCTTTGCAGACGAAAACTTGCTGTAAATGATTTTAGTTTATTCACATAAAATAACCAATAGAACCAAATACATTTTTAGGTTAATTTTTATCGATATACTAAAAACCGAAGTAACCTTTACTGAAAACAAAACAGATTTTGAAATCAGTAATTTTCCAAAAATCAATTATAGCAACCACAAAACAGAATCTGGAATATTTTTTAAACCATCGTATTTATTGTTCGAAAATGGGATAAAAGAACAAGAAATTGAGTTTTTCGAACACAAACAAAACAAATGTTTTTTTAGAGTTAGCTCCGATTCATCCATGCCTTTTGATGTTTTTGCTGCTAGTTTTTATTTGGCTACACGATATGAAGAGTATTTACCTCAAATCCGTGACCAGTTTGATCGATTTACTGCATCCGAAAGTTTGGCTTATCAGCAAAAATTCTTAAAAAAACCCTTAATTAACATTTGGGCAAATGAAATTGCTGAAATTGTAAAAAGTCATTATCCTCAATTTGTTTTTCCAGAAAAAAAATTCGAGTACATTTCAACCATTGATATTGATAATGCTTACGCTTACAAAAACAAAGGTATTATGCGAATTGTTGCTGGCTTACTAAAAGCATTGGTAAAAGGCAACGACTTTAAACAAAGAGTTGCTGTACTACTCAATAAAGCCAAAGACCCTTACGATACCTACGACGACCAATTTGAAATTCATAAAAAATACAACATCAGGCCTATTTACTTTTTTTTGTTGGGCGATTACGGTTTTAACGATAAAAACATTCCAGTAAAAAATCAAAAATTTCAAGCATTAATAAAATCGTTAGCCGATTATTATGAGGTAGGCATACACCCATCTTATGCTTCAAATAAAGAAGTATCTATTTTAATTAAAGAAATAACACGACTAAAAAACATTACCCATCGCGATGTTAAAAAGAGTCGCCAGCATTTTTTAAAACTAACCCTACCTTCTACTTACCGTAACTTAATCGATAACGATATTTTAGAAGATTTTACCATGGGTTACTCTGGTCAGCCTGGTTTTAGGGCAAGTATTTGTTCTCCATTTTATTTTTACGATTTAGACATCGAAAAGCAAACCGATTTAAAAATTATTCCTTTCGTTGCCATGGAAGCCACATTTAAATACTATTTAAAGGCCACTCCTCAAGAAGCTATTAAAGAAATAAACGAATTAATTGATGTGGTAAAATCGGTAAACGGAACATTTGTGAGTGTATGGCATAACGAATCATTATCAGAACAAGGCTTATGGAAAGGCTGGAAAGAGGTTTACATTAATGTATTAGAAAAAGCCTCCTCAACCCCTCCAAAAGAAAGGATTAGTTAACTATAAAAAAACTAACTTAGCAAATTAAATTTTATAACTTTTAACTTATTTCAATGGAAATTATAAACCTAGGCTCTCACAACTCTATTTTTAATCAGTTTATTGCTGAAATTAGAGATGAGAAAATTCAGCAAGACAGCATGCGTTTTAGAAGAAATTGCGAGCGTTTAGGAGAAATTTTTGCCTATGAAATAAGCAAGAAACTAGTTTATGAAGAACAGGAAGTGACTACACCTTTAGGAGTCTCCAATATAAAATTGATTAAAGAACAACCCGTTTTATCTACAATTTTACGTGCAGGATTACCTGTTCATCAAGGTTTATTAAATTATTTCGATAAATCGGATAACGCCTTTGTTTCTGCTTACCGAAAACACCACAAGGATGGTAGTTTTGATATCGAATTAGAGTATTTAGCAAGCCCGGACTTAACAGATAGAACAATTATTTTATCCGACCCTATGTTGGCTTCTGGGGCATCTATAGTAGTTACGTATAAAGCATTGTTGCAAAAAGGTTCTCCAAAAAAATTACACGTTGTAATTTTAATTGCTAGCACACTTGGGCTAGATTACGTTAAACGACATTTACCAGAAAATACTACCATTTGGGTGGGTGCAATTGATGAAGAACTAACCGCTCAATCATACATTGTTCCTGGCTTAGGAGATGCTGGCGATTTGGCTTTCGGCTCAAAAGAATAATTCTATTTAAATTAAATATTTATAAATATATATTTATATATATGTTTTTAATTACCTTTGTACAAATTAATTGTTCATGTCGGTTATTTTTGAAATAGGATTATTATTGGTCTTTACGGCAATCAAATTTTTGTTTGCTGCTGGTTATTTATTAACCGACAAAGGCTACCCATACTTTCAAACTGTACTTATTTTAATTGCGGGTGGCACAATAGGAGTTTTTGTATTTTATTACTTTAGTGCTTTTGTAAACCGATTATTAAATCGCTTTATTAAACGTAGTAAACCTCGAAAAGTATTTACTCGGCAAAATAGAATCATTGTAAAAATAAAATCGAAATATGGTATTTATGGCATCGCTTTTTTAATGCCTATTTTCTTTTCTATTCCAATTGGATGTTTTTTAGCCTCGAGGTTTTATGCTAATAAAAAAACAACTATTCCTATACTTCTATTAGCTGTTGTTTTTTGGTCGGTTGTATTACCCTTAATAAAGTTGTATTTGTAAATAATCTGTCCTCTTTATACAACACATTCAGAGATAACTTATCTTTACATGGTTGTATATGAAGATATTCTTAGTACGATATAAACCAATAATAGTATACTATTTTTTAGCCTGTTTATTTTCTTGGCCATTCTTTTTATGGAGGGATGTCTATTCAGATCATTGGGAAGGCTTAGATTTAGATATTGTTATTAAAACAAGCCTAATTATGTGGGGTCCAGGATTGTCTGCTATTATTTGTAGTTTAATCTTTAAGGAAAAAGTTATTAAAACAATCACCT
Source organism: Flavobacteriales bacterium (assembly GCA_020635795.1). Classification (NCBI taxonomy): domain Bacteria; kingdom Pseudomonadati; phylum Bacteroidota; class Flavobacteriia; order Flavobacteriales; species Flavobacteriales bacterium. The sequence goes on along the minus strand of JACJZD010000003.1, from coordinate 239,701 downwards.
TGTTCGGAACCTCAATTTTAAGAAGTCTTTTGTTTTGGGGAGTACCTATGATTGCTTTTATTTTTTGGGGAGAGTATAATGTATCTTTTACTAAAATTATAATATACTTAGGTGGAGTATTTCTGTTTACTCTTGGTGAAGAACTAGGCTGGCGTGGATTTATGCAAGATCAACTAAATCATCTTCCTAAATGGAAACGCTACCTTATTATTGGGGCTATGTGGGAGTTTTGGCATTTTACAACCCGAACCTTATCAGGTGGAATATTTGCAAGAATATTAAGACCTCTTATTTTTATTTTACCTAACTCAATTCTCTCCTACATTTTTGGAGAAAGTGTAAACAAATCCAAATCAATTATTGTAGCAGTAACACTTCATGCTTGGTTTAATTTATTGATTGAATTCGCTAACACGCAAACATTTATAATTTTCTCTTTTTCTATTATATTCTGGATTATTATGTTATCAAGTTGGAATAAACCCTTCAAGTTAAAAAATATTTTTTTTAAATGAATCTTTGTTAAAATAAAAAAAAGCGAGGTATATACCTCGCTTTTTTTTATTTTAACAACTTATTTTAATTATGCTAGCACTTCCTTTACCTTATCAGCAGCTTCTTTTAACAATACGGCCGAAAGAACTTTCAAGCCTGAATCGTCAATTAATTTTTTAGCTTCAATTGCATTAGTTCCTTGTAAACGAACAATAATTGGAACAGGAATATCGCCAATGTTTTTATATGCATCAACAACACCTTGAGCAACTCTATCACAACGAACAATTCCTCCAAAAATGTTTACCAAAATAGCTTTTACATTTGGGTCTTTTAAAATAATTCTAAATGCTTTTTCAACTCTTTCTGCATTAGCAGTACCACCAACATCTAAAAAGTTAGCTGGTGAACCACCAGAGAATTTAATAATGTCCATAGTAGCCATTGCTAAACCAGCACCATTTACCATACATCCAACATTACCATCTAATTTAACAAAGTTTAACCCCGCAGCTTTAGCTTCTAATTCAGTTGGATCTTCTTCTGTTGGGTCATGCATTTCTGCAATATCCTTATGTCTATATAATGCACTGTCATCCACATTTACTTTTGCATCAACAGCAATTACTTTATTATCTGATGTTTTTAAAACTGGATTAATTTCAAACATTGAAGCGTCTGTACCTTCGTATGCAGCATACAATGCAAAAACAAATTTAGTCATTTGCTTAAATGCTTCTCCAGACAGCCCTAAATTAAAAGCAATTCTTCTTGCTTGAAATCCTTGTAAACCAACCTTAGGGTCAATTTCTTCTTTAAAAATTAAGTGTGGCGTATGTTCAGCAACATGCTCAATATCCATACCTCCTTCAGGAGAGTACATAATTACATTTCGTCCTGTTTCACGGTTCATTAAAACCGACATGTAAAACTCTTCTGTTTCTGATTCTCCTGGATAATAAACATCTTGTGCAATTAACACCTTGCTCACTAATTTTCCTTTTGCATTGGTTTGAGCAGTAACTAAATGCCCTCCCAATATACCCTTTGCAATATCTTCAACTTTATCCAAGCCTTTAGCTAAAACTACACCATGAGAACCTGTTTCGGTTACAACACCTTTACCTCTACCACCAGCATGAATTTGAGCTTTTACCACATACCAAGTTGTTCCAGTTAATTTATTTAATTCCTTAGCTGCTTCAACTGCTTGTTGAGGAGTATCAGCTACAATACCTTCTTGTATGGCTACTCCATAACGTTTTAATAAAGATTTTCCTTGATATTCGTGTATGTTCATGTATAGAAGATTTTATTTATTTTGAGGTTCAAAAGTAATTTTTTTGGCTTTGATTTCAAAGAGGTTTGAAATAAAGTTTTACAGCGAACTTAACTTTTGACGCAACATAAATTCCAACTGACTATTTACCTTTATAATCGTATCCATTAACTTCTTGTTATCCTTACGTAATCGATAAACTTCTGAGGCTTGTTCAATAACAATTTTTAAGTCTTCATTATCCCATGGTTTAGATATATAACGATAAACTTGTCCTAAGTTTATTGCATCAACAACCGCCTTAATATCAGAATAACCTGTTACCAAAATACGCATACAGTCATTGTGTTCTTCAATTAAAGAAGCAAAAAACTCAACACCAGTCATTTCGGGCATTCGCTGGTCAGAAAGCACTATTTCTATGTTATTTTCTTCCAATATTTTCTTACCTTCTATGGCCGATTCTGCAGTATATATTTCAAAATTTCGTCTAAAGGTTGCTTTAAACGAGTTTAAATTATCTACTTCATCATCAATGTAAAGCACACTAATCTTTTCTGATTGTTTCGACTCCATATTTTCGTCAATTTTAGATTCACAACATTTCAAATATATCCATTTTTATCTAAACATGAGTAAGTATAAATACGTACCCACATTTAAGTATAAACACCTATCAAATTCAACAAACACAAGGGTTTTTGTTTAATTTTTTTTACTAATTTTAGTTACTAACTTATTAAATTACTCAGAGCATGGTTTCATCTGTAATTTCAAAATTAAAATCCAAACTCATACCTATTCAAAATGAGGAACATAAACCCCTATTTTTTAATTTAAACGATGAGCAATCTTTAAAAGATTTTGAAAACTTAATTGATTCAACTAAAAATATTGTAGTTATAGATGAGATAAAAAGCCAACTGCAAGAATTGGTGAAATTAAAACATCCAAAAATAAAATTTACCCCCGAACAACTCGAACAAAAAATTGCAGAACACTTAAATGGGATTAAGCCAGAATTGTATGGTAATTGGATTTATTATCCATGGCTCAATAAAATTATCCATCTGTTGGGTGAAGAAGAATTTGTTGAAGTTAGAACCAATAGAAACCAATACAAAATAACTCCCGAAGAAGAAGAACTTTTGAGCAAAAAAACGATAGGCGTAATCGGTCTCTCGGTTGGTAAAGCTATTGCTTTAACTATAGCCATGGAACGAATTTGTGGAGAATTGATTATTGCCGATTTCGATGTGATTGAATTATCAAATCTGAATAGAATTCAAACAGGAGTACACAATTTTAACATTAAAAAAACAGTTGTTGTAGCTCGTGAAATTGCTGAAATAGACCCTTATTTAAAAGTAACTTGCTTGTCGGAAGGATTAACTGAAGAAAACATGAGAGAGTTCTTTTATCCCAACGGAAAAAAAATGGATTTATGTATTGAAGTATGTGACGGGTTAAGCACCAAAATATTTGCACGACAAAAAGCAAAGGAATTTAAAATTCCTGTTGTTATGAATTCTAGTGACAGAGGCACAACAGATATTGAGCGCTTTGATTTGCATGATGATTTACCCATTTTACATGGTCTTGTTGATCATCTTGATTTAACCCTAGTAAAACAAGCAAAAACCAACGAAGAAAAAGTGCCTTACTTGCTTCCCATGTTAGGTTTAGAAACTTCATCGGAACGATTAAAAGCTTCGATGTTAGAAATTGAAGAAACCATTACCACATGGCCACAGTTGGCATCTGGAGTAGTTATGGGCGGAGGTATTTGTACTGATGTTTGCCGTAGGGTTTTATTAAATCAATTCCATAACTCAGGCAGATATTTTGTAGATGTAGAAACCATGATTAACGATGATGTAGAAGATTATATTTCGGCAAACAAATTCAACAATGAACAAATTAACCATATACCCAAAACGAGTATTGAAGATTATAAAGAGATTATAACTGCTGCAAATAAAAAACTTATACCTGAACAATCAATTGCATTAAGTAAAAATGAAGTTATAACTCTTGTCAACAATGGTATAATGGCACCTACAGCTGGAAATGTTCAACCATGGAAATGGATTTATAAAAATAAAAAACTGCTCTTATTACATGATACTGTACGAGGAGCCTCAATTTTAAACTATCGAGATACTGCTTCTATTATGGGATTAGGTGCTGCTGCAGAAAACATTGTTTTAACTGCCCAAAACATGGGGTTAGGTATTGAGTTAAATAAATTTCCATTAGGTTATAACAGTGAAGTTTACGCCGAGTTTATTTTTTATAAAAATGCCTCTAAAAGCACTTTACAACTTGAAGAGATTAACTCTAAAGAACTTGTAGATGCCATTCCGAAAAGGATAACAAACAGAACATTAGACAAAAGACAACCCCTAAAAACAGATGTAGAAGCGTATTTGCAAAAGTTTATTAAAACTGTAAATGGTGCTGAATTAAAAATATTTTCTGATGAAAAAAAAATTGAAGAATTAAAAGCAATTATTGAAGAAATTGATTGGATTATTATGACCAATCAAAACTGTCATGCACAATTTATGCATGAAATACGTTGGAATAAAAAAGAAGTGGAAGACACAAAAGATGGATTAGACATTAATACCTTTGACATTACTCCAACAGAGCGAGCAGGTTTAATGGTTGCCAGAAACTGGAACGTAACCAAACATATCAAAAAATGGGGTTTGGGAAAAGAATTTGGGAAAATGTCCAGAAAAGCTATTGATTCGTGCTCTGCATTAGGTTTAATAACAATGCCAAAAGTATATCCTGAAGCCTATTTTGATGGCGGAAGAGCAATACAAAAAGTATGGTTAGCCTCAACAAATAAAGGAGTCGCTTTTCAACCCTTATCTCTTTCAACATTTTTATCCGAACGTATTGCCGACAATAATTTTACTGATTTAGAAGATGTAAAAGACAAAATAATTACTTTGTACGCAAAACTTAAAACCGTTTGTGAAATCAAGGACAACCAAACTGACATATTTTTGTTTAGATTAAGTTATGCTAACGAGCCAAAAGTAAAACCATTGCGAAGACCTGTAGAAGACGTTTTGTTGTATGAATAGTATAGACCATAAATATAGAATATTTGTTTTTAGAGCTATTGATGAGCCTGAATTATGCGAAAGGTATATTGAAGGTCATGTGAAAGTTTTAACCGATTATGGTATAACCAATGTTACTACCAATAATAGGGAATGGACAAAACATCCTTACATCTATTGTACTGTAGCAGAAGACTTGGATACTAATGAATTAGTCGGCGGGGTTCGGATACAAATATCTGATGGAGTTCACCCACTACCAGTTGAATCAGCTATTGGTTATATGGACAACAGAATTTACGATAAAGTAAAACAATTTGCTTTAAATGGCGGCATAAGTGAATCGTGTGGTTTATGGACTGCGAAACGTATGAAAGGTATTGGCATGGCAAGATATTTAATGAGGGCTTCTGTTGCCTCATCAAACCAACTAGGATTTAACATTATGCTTGGCATTTGCGGTTGGCATACACTTAAATTATTTGGAGAAATTGGATTTGTTGTTGACAAATCTTTAGGAGAAAATGGTGACTTCCCATATCCAACAAAAGAGCATATTGCAAATGTTATAGGAATATTAGATGCCGTGACACTCAAACATTCTTCAAGAGAAGAAAAAAAAATTATGCTTTTAATTAGAAACAAATTAAACATCAACATGAAAGAAGAATTAGCTGACAAAACAATTGAAATTGATTATAATATAAAATATCTAAAAATAACTGAAGGTCCTTTTTTAACCAACGACAATTATAACTTACAAATTACTCAGAAAACTTATAAGTAATTTAAATAATGAAATCGTATTTTTTACATATTATTATCTTGTTGTTGTTTTTTGATTCTTCCTTCAAAGTATATTCAAACAATACCATCGTAATAAATAAAAATGATGAGTCTATTGATATTAGTTCTAAACTTCTAATTTTTGAAGACAAAAAGAATTCCCTTAGTATTAATGATGTTATACAAAAGGAATTTTTACCGACCAAAAGTCAAGTTCCAAACCTTGGTTTTTCAAAATCGGCATTTTGGTTAAAAACAACTATCACCAATAATACTAAGTCCCCGAATTTATTTCTTGAAATATCTCTACCAATTTTAGATTTCATTGAATTCTATTCTCCTAAAAATGAAAATCAATTCGATATTGTTAAAACAGGAGAAGAATTTAATTTTAATACTCGAAAATATAAAGACCCAAATTATTTATTCGATATAAATATTCAACAAGGAGAAACAAAAACATATTATTTAAAAATTAGGAGCAATGAATCTATTCAATTACCAATAAAAATTGGAACACAATCAGCAATTTATTCCGAAATAAAAAACAGAGATATTCTTTCTGGTTTATATGTAGGAATAATGCTTGTTATGGTTTTTTATAATTTGTTTATCTACTTTTCGGTAAAAGACAAGAGTTACATTTATTATGTCTTGTACGTACTGTTAGTTCTTTTAACCCAAACCTGCTTAGAAGGATATCCTTTTCAATATTTATGGCCTTCATATCCTGTTATTGCTAAATATAGCTTATTTATATTCCCTTCATTAGTAGGTATCACCTCAATGATATTTATGAATGTATTTTTAAAAGTCAGGTATTTTAGTACCAACCTCTACAAATTATCATTTGTGTTTTCAATAATTTATTTAATACCAATTGTATTAGTCTTCCTTGGGCTTTTTGATATTAGTCAAAAAATAATGGAGATATGTGCCGGAGTTGTCTCTATTTACATGCTAATTACTGCAATTTTAATTGTAAGAAAAGGCTATCAACCTGCTAAATATTTTTTAGCTGCTTGGGCAGTTTTCTTAATTGGGGTAGTTATCTTTATTCTAAAAGATTTAGAGATTTTACCTTACAACAATTTTACCCGATACACCATGCAAATTGGTTCAGCAATAGAAACCGTATTACTTTCTTTTGCACTTGCAGCACGAATAAATGATTATAAAAGAGAGAAAGAAATTTCTCAAAAAGAAGCTTTTCAAGCACTTAAAGAAAAAGAAACATTGGTTAGAGAGCAAAATGTAATGCTCGAAAACAAAGTAACCGAACGAACTTTGGAGTTAAAAACTACATTAAATAACTTAAAAGAAACCCAATCACAACTGGTTGATGCTGAGAAAATGGCCTCTTTGGGGCAGCTTACTGCTGGAGTAGCTCACGAAATAAATAACCCCATCAATTTTGTTTCGTCGAATATTTCTCCTCTAAAACAAGACATTAACGACCTTAAAACAATAATTAACAAATACAGTGAAATTAATTCAACCAATGTAAATGAGAAATTAGAAGAAATTGAAACACTTAAAAAAGAGTTAGATTACCATTTTTTAACCCAAGAACTTGAAACTATTATTTCAAGTATTGAAAACGGGGCAAATAGAACCACCGAAATTGTACGTAGTTTAAGAAATTTTTCAAGATTAGATGAAAGTGACTTAATGTTGGCAGATATTAATGAAGGTATTGAATCCACATTAATTTTACTACAAAGCGAATATAAGGGCATAGAAATCAAGAAAGAACTTGGTGAGTTACCGAAAGTAGAGTGCTACCCTGGCAAACTAAATCAGGTGTTTTTAAACATTCTCAACAATGCTATACACGCAGTTCGAGATAGAAAAAATCAAGACGAAAAAGGGACAATCACAATTTCAACATCAGTAATAAATGATAATATTTCTGTTTCTATAAAAGATAATGGAGTTGGAATGAATAAAGAAACCCAAAATAAAATTTTCGACCCTTTCTTTACTACTAAAGAAGTTGGCAAAGGAACTGGACTGGGATTATCCATTGTTTACCGAATCATTGAAAATCATCAAGGCACAATAATAGTTGAATCGGAAGAAAACAAAGGAACCATTTTTACGTTAAATTTACCTAAACATCAAAAACAATAATTATGACTAAAATTAAAGTACTTTATATTGATGATGAAAAAAATAATTTATTAGCTTTTAGATCAGCTTACCGAAGAATTTTTGATGTATATATTGCTGAAACTATTGATTTAGCAAAAGCTATCTTAAATGAAACACCTATTGAAGTGGTTATATCAGATCAACGTATGCCAGATATGACTGGTGTAGAGTTTTTCGAATCTATTATTGACCTCTACCCTAACCCTATTCGTATTTTATTAACTGGGTACTCCGATATAAAAGCCGTTGAAGATGCTATAAACAAAGGCGAAGTTTATCGTTTTATAAATAAACCTTGGAATGAGTTTGAATTAAAAGTAACTATCGAAAATGCTTATCAATTGTATCACTTGAGGGAACAAAACAATAAGTTGGCAAATAAATACCAGAAAGTTTTTTCAGAAAGTAGCGATGCAGTATTAGTTTTCGATTCAAAAGGTAGAATTATAGACTTTAATAGAGCAGCAATTGCAATGTTTGAAACGATAAAATTGAACTTAACACTTTCATATTTTTCAGACTATATTAACAATGATGAGGAACTAAAATTCATTACAAAAAAAATATGTGAGGAAGGTATTCTCGACAACTACGAATGTAAGATTAGCCCTAAAGTTAGACACAAAAAGATTTGTTTAATATCTGCCAATAAAATTTGTAACAACTATGGTGATGTAGTGAGTTATCAGGCAGTAATTAGAGATGTGACCAAAAGAACAAACATGCAGCAAATGTTGTTAAAAACGGCAATTATTTCTCAAGACAAAGAGCGGGCAAGAATTTCTAGAGATTTACACGATGGTATTGGACAAACCCTTCTAGGCATTAAATTTCAACTTAATCAATTAGTAGAAGACGCTAGTAAAAAACAAAAACCTCAACTAGAAGAAATTTCAAACAATCTTTTAGCTACAATCCAACAATTACGAAAAACTTGTTACGATATTTTACCACCATCGCTTTCGAGTTTTGGTATCCAAAAAGCTATTTTAAATTTGTGTGAAAATTTTCCTAGTAACAACATTGAGATAGTAGCAATTTTCAAAAATGATATCTTTACTTCTGATAAGGAACTTGAAGTTTCCGTTTACAGAATTGTTCAAGAATTTATAAACAATGCAGTAAAACATGCAAATTGTTCAGAAATCAATGTTGCTTTTAGTTTAATTGACGACCAATTAAATATAGTACTTACAGATAATGGAATAGGCTTCGATATTAATAATTATAATAAAGGACTGGGAATTAGCAACATAGTTTCAAGAGTTAAATCGTTCTACGGAACAATAAAAGTAGTTAGCAACAACAAAAATGGGACTAAATTCACCATTAACATTCCTTTTATAAATGAACAAGTTAACATCGAAAATTACAACCTAAAGGGTTAACTTTGTGTTGATGATTCAACTAAACAACATTCATAAATCGTATGGCTCACTTGAAGTTTTAAAGGGAGTTAATTTAACCATTGAAAAGGGTAAAGTAATTTCTATAGTAGGTGCTTCTGGTGCAGGAAAATCAACCCTATTACAAATTATTGGAACTCTAGATAAACCTGACGAAGGCACCCTGAAACTGAACAACATTGATGTTTCAAGTCTCAAGGATAAAGAACTTTCTTTATTCAGAAACAAAAACATTGGTTTTGTTTTCCAATTTCATCATTTGTTACCTGAATTTACTGCCCTAGAAAATGTTTGCATACCAGCATTTATTCACAAAACACCAAAATCGGAAGCAGAAAAAAGAGCTACAGAACTATTAACTTCTTTAGGACTTAAAGAACGATTACATCATAAGCCATCAGAACTTTCGGGAGGGGAACAACAGCGTGTTGCAGTTTGTAGAGCTTTAATAAACAATCCATCCGTTATTCTCGCCGACGAACCTTCAGGAAATTTAGATTCAGCCTCTGCTAAAGATTTACATGAATTGTTTTTTAAATTGAGAGCAGAATTTAATCAAACCTTTATCATTGTTACTCATAATGAAGAGTTAGCAAATATGGCTGACCAAAAACTGGTAATGAAAGACGGAAATATTTTGTAGAATCGGATATTCATCTATCTCTACCATACGATACCAAAATCTTTCTTCAGCATCGCTAAATCATTTTCAAAATAAGTTTCGCAAAAATCTTTTTCTTCTTGAGTCATTTCTCTATATACTTGCTCAACCCTATTTACATCTTTTATTTTCTCAACTATTCCTGTTTTAAAAATTAAACTACGCACAAAACCAATTTGCAAAGGTTTTCTAATCAACCTACGAAGCCAATTATCTCTATCTACTAAAAAATTATTCAAGCCTTTATTTTTAACTCCAGCTGCTTTGTTTTTTTCTATTAAAGGAGTTACCTCATATGGTTTCAACGCTAAAAATTCAAACAACTTATCTAAAGTTTCTTTTGGAGATTTATTCAATTCATTTGTAGTGCAAATAAATAGCTGTTCTTTTTTAAAATACTTTAACCAATTAGTTAAATGATGGTGATATAAACTACCATAAAAATTACAATGGTTATTCTGAAAAACAATATCCTTGGTTTTGAGGTAACCTGATTCTAATGCCTCACTCTCAATAAAAGAAGTACTTTCTGGAATGTAACCATTGTTAATAGAATACTGGAAGTTAGAAAATGTTCGTTTTGCAGGTTCTCTAAGAATTACAATTAGTTTGATAGCTGGATTATACTTTTGAATTTTTTCGGGAGCAGCTGCATCCATCAATAAGTATGTATCTGATGTGCTAAGCATTCCTTTTCTATTTTCAAAGAAAGAGTGAAAATACTCATGTCCTCTTTTAAAATGTTCTTCAACAGAAAAATAGGTAACTTCTTTAATTGTAGAAAAATTAACATCAGGATGCTGCTTTAAATACCCAACCAACGAGGTTGTCCCTGACCTTCCTGCCCCTATAATGATATTGTTTACTAACACTTGGTTTTTTCTTCAAATATAAGTTTTATAATATTTTGATTTAATAATTCTATTTTTGAATAAAATCAAACGAATGCTAAAACAACTCAAACTCATTTTTTTTAAAAACTTTTCAAAAATTGATGCCGTTTTAAAATTTCCGAACCTAAAAGTTGGAGAAACAGCTATTCAAGTTGGGTTTGATATGACTTCTGCTGTATCTTCTGATTTGTTTGAATTACATAGAAGAGTTGCTGCAACAGGAAAAGTTATCGGAATTGACCCTGACCCACGAAATCATTCCTTTGCAAATAAAATTATTGAGCAAAATAATTTGAATATCATCACCATCCAAAAAGGCACTTTTTCCAAAAAGGGGCAAAGCAATTTTTTATTGGGTAAAATTAGTAGCTGGAATCAACTTGGTAACATCGCCATTGACAGTTCTGCTGATTATGAAGAACACGAAATAACTGTTGAAATTGATACTATTGATAATATCGTCTCAGATTTAAAACTTGATATTGAAAAAATATCACACATCAACTTAACATGCAATGGTGCTGAATACGACACATTACTTGGTTCTGAAAATTTATTAAAAAAAGCGAAAAATATTTCTTTAACTATTATTGCTGGTCGTTACGATGAAAGTGGAACCATTAATGGTGAACAAGATTATAAGTTAATTTTAAATTATTTGAACAGCCTCGGTTTTACTTGTAAGTTTAAAAGAATGCATCAATTCTTTTGGTGGGGTTTTATTGTAAGAACATTAATTAATAGAAACTGGATTTATAATAAAGATAATTACGGTTTAATTATGGCTTATAAAGGATGTAAGAAGACCAAATGGTATCAATCCTATTCATAAAAAAGTAGAGACAGATAATTATCTGTCTCTACAATAAAATTTTATTTAGCGTAATTCACGGCTCTCTTCTCTCTAATTACGGTTACCTTAACCTGACCTGGATAAGTCATTTCGGTTTGAATTTTTTGAGCCAAGTCAAACGACAACGTATCTGCTTCTGCATCTGTTACTTTACCACTCTCTACAATAACTCTCAATTCTCTACCAGCTTGAATAGCATAAGCTTGTTCTACACCTGGATAAGACATGCCAATGTTTTCTAAATCTTTTATTCGTTTAATGTACGATTCCATGATTTCTCTACGAGCACCTGGACGAGCACCAGAAATAGCATCACAAACCTGAACAATTGGAGAAATAATCGTTGTCATTTCAATTTCATCGTGGTGAGCACCAATAGCATTACAGATATCTGGTTTTTCGTTGTACTTCTCAGCCAACTTCATACCCAAAATAGCATGTGGCAATTCTGGATCATCATCTGGCACCTTTCCAATATCGTGTAACAAACCTGCTCGTTTAGCTAATTTAGCATTTAAACCAAGTTCAGATGCCATTGTAGCACAAAGATTAGCCACCTCTCTAGAGTGTTGCAATAAGTTTTGTCCGTAAGAAGAACGATATTTCATTCTACCTACCATTCTAATTAATTCAGGATGTAAGCCATGAATTCCTAAGTCAATACAAGTTCTTTTACCTACTTCAATAATTTCTTCTTCAAGTTGTTTTTTTGTTTTGTTTACAACCTCCTCAATTCTTGCGGGGTGAATTCTACCATCTGTTACCAATTGATGTAATGATAAACGAGCTATTTCACGTCTAACAGGGTCAAAACAAGAAAGAATAATTGCCTCTGGAGTATCATCAACAATAATTTCCACACCAGTTGCAGCTTCTAAAGCTCTAATGTTTCTTCCCTCACGACCGATAATTCTACCTTTAATTTCATCACTTTCGATGTTAAATACAGACACAGAATTCTCAACTGCTTGTTCGGTAGCCACACGCTGAATGGTTTGCACAACAATTTTACGAGCCTCTTTGTTTGCATTAATTTTGGCTTCATCCATGATGTCTTTGATGTGAGCCATAGCATCAGTTCTAGCTTCAGCTTTTAATGCTTCCATTAATTGCGTTTTTGCATCCTCTGCACTTAATCCAGAAATTACTTGTAATTGCTCTACTTGTTTACGGTGAGATTTATCAATTTCAGCTTCTTTATTTTCAATAACTTCTAATTGATGTGTTAGGTTTTCTCTAATCTTATCTAACTCGCTTTCTTTTCTTTTTACATCTTCTATTTGTTTAGAAGCTGCGTCATTTTTTTGTTTTGCACGATTTTCTAAGTCGTTGATTTTTCTTTCCCTTTCGGTAATTACTTTTTCATGTTCTTCTTTTAACTGTAAGAACTTTTCTTTAGCCTGAAGTAACTTTTCTTTTTTCTGAACTTCTCCTTCAGCTTTTGCATCTTCTATAATCTGCTGGCTTTTCTTATCTATGCCCTTTTTATAGATGATGATGGTAATTACTGCAGCTATTACAGCTCCAATAATTAACCCGATTAAAATACTTAATACATCCATTGTTAGTTAATTTTTTAATTATTTACTAATGGAACTTGAATACTCTACTTTACTTAGGTATGGGCATAAAAAAAACCCGTACAATAGTGGCTTGGATAAACCCAAGAAAAAATTTAATGGAACCGCCAAGCATGTTCAAACTTCCCGCGTCCACAAAAGTGAATTCCCATAAAGGGGTTACAAGGGGCCTGTTTTCGTTAGCTTATGAGCATTGTTCCAACTAAGTAAAGTGTTAGTTTATCAAACAAAGTGTTGTACGGGAATTTTTTTATTTGTTGTTTGTTATTAGTTAATGTTATCTGTTTTTTAACATACATAACGCTAACCTTTAATCATCAATAATAATTCTCGATAATATTGCTAATTTATTTAAAGAACGTTACAAATAGTTATCAAAAAGCTGTTCAATTTGAAGTAAGCTTTCTTCTAAATTTGAGTCACCATCAACAACCGTTTGTTGTTTTTGATAATTGGTCGATACCAATTTTAGTGCAACCATAGCCAATAAATCTTGATAATCTTTTACAGCATATAATTTCTCATATTCTGCTATTGATTTGTTTATTTCATCTGCTACTTTTCTAACTCCTTCCTCCTCTTTAGCGTTAATCGTTAAAGGATAAACTCGGTTTGCAATTTTTATTTTTATCGACAAATCTCCCATTTAGGGTTCAACTATTTGTTTATTTGAGCAATACATTTATCTATCTCCCGTACCATTTCGTTTATTTTCAACTTCACATCTTTGGTACTTTCACTTTCAACACTTTTCGAAATCTTCAATACTTTAACTCTGTCTTCTAATTCCGATAGTTGTTGGTTTTTTTGATTCAATTTTTCGTTTAATTGAACAATTTCTGCAGAAAGTTGTTTATTTTTTTCAGTAATGGCTCGGTGTTTTTCAATCACCAACTCAGCTTTTTTTCTAAGACCACTTACTAAAACAGATAAATCTTTCATTAATTAATTGTTAAATCATTAAAAAAATTCAACCTCTACAAATGTAATATTTTTAAACACAACATTTGTGAATATTATTTTTAAAATTTATGTTTTCGTTGTAAACATGGTACTAGTTTTGTACCAGAACGTTTTCAAACCATCCAAAACCTTTTTAATGATTAAATTTTTCAGTCTTTTTCTAATTCAACTCATCGTATTAATTGGTTTTGCTCAAAACCCTGAAAAATATCCAAAAAACTATTTCAGGTCTCCTTTAGATATTCCGATATTACTTTCAGGAAATTTTGGAGAGCTACGGAACAACCATTTTCATTCGGGTTTAGATATTAAAACACAAGGTGTAGAAGGCAAAAATGTTTATGCAATTGCCGATGGTTTTGTTTCTCGAATTAAAATTATGCCCATAGGATACGGTAAAATAATTTACATCACACACCCTAACGGATACACCTCTTCGTATGCTCATCTTCAACGCTTTAAAGGCAAAATAGCTGATTACATTAAAAAATATCAATACGACAACGAAACCTTTGAAATGGATTTTTATCCGCCAGATACCGCTTTAATAGTTAAAAAAGGTGACATTATAGCTTTATCAGGAAATTCTGGAAGTTCTGGTGGCCCTCATTTACATTTTGAGATTAGAGAAACCATTTCTGAATATGCAGTAAATCCCCTTTTATTTGATTTTGAAGTAAAAGACGAGGTGAAGCCTGTAATTAAAAGTATTACTGTTTTTCCCTTAAACGATACTAGTTTTGTAAACAATAGAAATGCTACTCAAGAGTTTTCGGTTACAGGAGGTAACGGAACATATCACTTGAATAATAATGTCATTATTACAGCTTATGGTCAAATCGGATTTGGAATTAATGCTTATGACCAACAATCGGGTGCCTCAAACCAAAATGGTGTTTACAGCATCATGTTGTTCGACAATAACGAACTAATTTTTAAATCCGAATTATCATCATTTAGTTTTGACCATTCGCGAGCATTAAACTCACTTATTGATTACGATATTTATTTAAATAAGAAATCTCGTTTCCAAAAAAGCTGTATCGAACCAAACAACCCTTTAACCATATTTAAAGAACAAAAAAACAATGGTACAATAACTATTTCAGATAAAGAAACTAGGTCGGTAAATTACATGGTTGGAGATATTAATAAAAACACTTCAATGTTAGCATTTAATATTATTGGATCAAAACCAGAAGGAATAACCGTTGCTACAATAAAACCAAAAATAGATACCATTTTTAAATATGCTGACCATAACATTTTAGATAAACAAAACATTGTTGTTAATTTCCCAAAAGGAGTTTTATACAACGATTTACATTTACAATACCAAGAAAAACCAGCAAAAAGCAACACACTAACACCTATTTACCAAATCCATAACGATTATACACCAATTCATGATTACATTGAAGTTTCAATAAAAGTTGCTCGTATTTCAGAGGAACAACGTAAAAAAGCAGTAATCGTAAATTACGACCATAATAATGTAATGTATTCGAGAGGTGGAGAATGGAGAAACAATTATTTAACAGCAAAATCAAAAATTATGGGCGGATTTTCGGTTATGCTAGACACCATTCCTCCTGTTGTAAATTTGGCAAACATCTTTGCTGGAAAAGATATGTCGCGTAACTCTTCTATTGTAGCTACTATATCTGACAACCTAAGTGGAATTAAAACCTACAGAGCCGAAATTGATGGTAAATGGGTATTGATGGATTACGATGCTAAACGAGCCAGACTAGAACACGAATTTGATAATTTACCGTCAGGTACACACCATTTCAAACTTGAGGTTACCGATTTTGTAGGAAATGTGAAAACCGTTGAAGCTTCGTTTATTCGCTAAAAATAATTTTTTGAGTAATTACTTCGTTATCAACTTTTAATTCAACAAAATAAACTCCTCTACCTATGTTTTGTTTTGCCAAATCTATAATAAAGTTATTATTACCAATTTGAGTATTAACAGTATTCGTTAACACTGCTTTCCCTGAAACATCTTTAACAGTATAGTTCAACTTACTCGATTTAATTGCACTAAACATTATGTTTACCATTCCATTTGTTGGGTTTGGATACACCATTACATCTTCAATATTTTTATATTCTTCAACTCCAACAATTCTATAAATATCTCTATACTGTATTGATGAAACAACACCTGCTGTTGTTACAACTTTTAATAAAGGCACACTCATACCATTAGCCAACCATTTGTATTCAATTTCTGTAGGTCTACTAAAATTTGTTCCAAAACCTAAAGTGTCTAAATAAAATGTATCTACTTTATTTAACACCGATTTTACGCGCAACACATTAAAAGTACCCAATGGTGTAGTTAACGAACCCCATCCATCAACAACAGAACTTCTATCCATTGACTGACCATAAGCAGCCAAAGTAGGTATTGTAACTAAAAATTTAGAACTAGAAAAATTAGAATCGCTATAGTTTAAAGGAAATTCATATTCAATATCAATAGGTAAGTTACGTGTAGAGGATGGTATTCCACTAATTTTAGAACCAAAACCAACATTTTCAAATTTTGATGTAGAGTTTTTAGAAAAATTAAACACCTCAGTAATACTTAGCGGTATTGGTACTATTGGAGGCATAACAAAATCTTGCCCTCGTTTTGCAAAACTAGCTTTATGACTAGCATACAATACACTATTATTAAAATAGAACTGATAAGCTACAGGGGTTGATGTAACTGAAAAAAAAGTATCTATTTTTTGCGAATTTGGAGTTAACATGGAATAATCCCAAACATAATTTGCTCCAGTTAATGCAGGGTTTTGTCCTTGAATATTACTGGTAACACTTAGCCTAATCGTATCGTTAACAACAGGCATATCTGCCGAAGTAATTGTAATTTGTGCATTTGCACAATTTACTGCAAAAAAACAACCAACAAATAAGGTAGAAATTCTCATAACATACATTTTTTACCAAATGTACAATAATTTATTACTATCTCAATAAGAGCTAGTTATAAATAATTTAAACTTAAAGAATTTAACAGGATTAACAGAAAATTTGAAAAAAAGTGGAGTCGGAGGGATTCGAACCCTCGTCCAAACAAGGAACTAATAAGCTTTCTTCATGTTTAGCTTTTACTTAATTGTTAGACTTAAAGCAGGATAAAAGCCACCAACTTTAAGCTTAAGCCTCTTTAGTTTCGCTAATAAATCAAGGCAATTTATCAACTAGTTTGAAATTTTGATACCTCTGATACAACCGTTAACAAACAGAACAGTTGTGAGGTAAATGGTGCCAACCCTCTAAGAGTTGGTATTAAGATAATCCGACTTGGTCGAGATTATGCAGCCATTGCATAGTTATTTTCGCCAGTTAGCGATTTGAGAGCCAATTTTTACGAGCCAACTCACAATGCTCGACATGCTTACTTACCACTTCATCTTGCAGTCAAAACCAAAAACGACCCCAAAATTTTCAAAGAACACAACGAAATTACTATTATTTCTTAGCAAATATCATGCATTTTCATAAATTTGCAGGCAAACAAATGCAAATGATTAAAATTGGTGTAATACGAGAAGGAAAAAATCCGCCTGACGAACGCGTTCCATTTTCTCCATCTCAATGTAAATTTATAAATGATAATTACCCAAATTTAAAGGTTGTTGTTCAAAAAAGTAATGTTCGAAGAATAAAAGATATCGACTATCAAAACCAAGGAGTTGAATTGGTTGATGATGTAACTGATTGTGACATTTTAATGGGAATTAAAGAAGTTCCTGTAAACGAATTAATTGCAAACAAGACTTATTTTTACTTTTCTCACACCATAAAAAAACAAGCTTACAACCGTAAATTACTCATTGAAATGTTGAACAAAAACATTACTATGGTTGATTATGAAACGCTTGTAGATAAAAACTATCATAGACTAATAGGTTTTGGACGATATGCTGGAATTGTTGGTTGTTACAATACATTTTCTGCCTACGGTAAACGAATGGGAACTTTTAATTTAAAAAAAGCTCACGACTGTAAGGATAAAGCAGAAATGCTTTCGGAACTTACTAAAGTTATTTTACCTCAAGATTATAAAATAGTTATTACAGGTGGTGGTCGTGTTGCAACTGGTATTCTTGAAATATTAGAAGTGCTTAATATACAAAAGGTAAATTCAAACGATTTCTTAACCAAAACCTTTAACACTCCTGTTTTTACTCAACTATTCCCTGAAGATTACAACAAAAGAATTGACAACAAACCGTTTACGGTTGCAGAATTTTTTGCTGATGCTTCGGGTTTTGAATCGAATTTTTTACAATATGCTAAAGTAGCCGACATGTATATGTCAGGTCATTTTTGGGCAAAAGGTTCTCCCTATATTTTCTCTAAAGAAGATGCAAAATCTCCTGATGTGAGGATAAAAGTTGTAGGAGATATTAGTTGTGATATCGATGGACCTGTAGCTTGCACATTAAGAGCATCTACTATTGCTAACCCAATATATGGTTACAACCCAATTACAGAAACTGAAGTAAATTACAATGATGATAACTGCATAACCGTTATGGCGGTTGATAATTTGCCTTGCGAACTTCCTATTGATGCATCGAAAGATTTTGGGAGAGAGTTTATTGATAAAATTTTACCTCACCTAATTGATGATAAAGAACAAGTTATTGAACGTGCTACCATTTGTAAAAACGGGAATTTAATGCCACGCTTCGAATACTTGCGTGATTACGTAAATGGAGAAGTTAAAGTCTAACAACCTTATTTTTACCTACTAGTTTTTTCAGCAAACAATAAAAGTATTGTATTTTAATCAACTCTTCAGCCGAAGCTGAATGTTCCATTGGTATGCGTTGAAGATTAAATTCAACCGTATCTTTTTTAAGCCCCGCACTACCAAAAGTTAAATCAACTTTTGATTGTATTGTTTTAAAAAAAAGTTGTCCTACTCCATCATCTGTAAAAGGAAATGAAAAAACCGAATAATCAAGATGAAACTGTTGTTTTAACACCTCCAAACTTCCTAATGTTTGCTCGATTTGCTCTTTTTCAGTTATCAACTTATACATGGGATGATTTTTACTGTGTGCACCAATAGTAAATCCTTTCTTTATCAATTCATGGATTTGGCTTGCGGTTAAGTAAGGTTTTTCTTTTTCTAAATAATCTTCAAAGCTACACCCTATTGTTTTAGCAAAACCATCAATATCGTTTTCCTCATTACAATTTAAATCTAACATTCCATTAGCAGCTATTTGCTCAGTTAAAACACTAGCCTTAAAGCGATAAAAAAGCTTTTTATTATCAATAAAATCGGTGTTTATAAAAAAAGTAGCCGGTATTTTTCTTTTTATTAAAATAGGAACAACTACATCGTAAACTTCTCTAAGCCCATCGTCAAAAGTAATATGAAAACAAGGTTCTTTAAGTCCTTCTCCGTTTTTCTTTAATACAATTAATTCTTGCAGACTAATTGGCTTAAAGTGTTGTAATAAATAATCTAAATCATTTTCAAAATCAACAACCGAACGAGCTTCATATAAATGAACCAGATGAGCCGCAGGGTTATCACTTACTGCGTGATAAAAAGGTAAGATTAGTTTCTCACCTGTAAGCCCAATCAACTGTTTTTGGCTAAAAAACCTTGACCCCAAACTTGAAATATGTAAAGCAATTGATTTAATAATTCAACAGTTTTAATAGTTGCGATGATGTTTTAGAAACTTCAAAGTAAGGAGTTTGTTTACCTCCAAACGCCCTAAAATAACGTTCTATGGGTTCAATCATACTTCCTTCAAAATTAAATGTTTTTGTTTTTGATGATGAACGCTTAATAGCTTCCCATAACAATAAACTCATTGAACCTGTGGTTTTAAAATCAGAATTAGTTACGCCGTGCAAATAATATGCACAATGTTTGTCCCAAACATATAAAATGATTGAATGGACATTCCCATCTTTATCTTTGGCTGCAAGCAACTCTCCACAATTGTATTTTAAACAATACCCAAAAACTTTTTTTAATAACGATAACGAAAATGGGTAATTATCTTTTTGCTCTAAGTATGTTTTTACTTTTAGTTCATATAATTCATCCGCACTCGATAAAGATTCAATCATTAAACTCTTCTCTGCTTTTCTAATTTCTCTACGGATATTCTCTCTAAACTCCGTAAACAAACTATCTAAATCACTTAGTTCGTCTAATACATAAGTATAACGAGTAGTTTGAGAAAATCCTTTCCAATAAAAAGGCAACCAATTGGTAACTTCAGGGTAAAACTTTTGTTTAAAAGCATCCATCTTTGGTAACTGATTAATTAACGAAGTCATCACCTTTTTCTCAAAACTTAAGCGGTTAGTATATTTTTGTTCACTGTTATAATTTAACCAAACACCCTGATAAGGAGTTAACGCTGGAGGGGCAATTACCTTAAATTTCATTTTTTTTGTTATATAATAAGGTATAAATCCTACCACCTTATTATTTTGTTCTTCAACTACAACACCCCAGTCATTTTCAGAAAACAACGTGTTGTACCAATTGTAGTGCAAGAAAAAAGGAACTGAATCATTCTCTTCACAAACCTTTTTATATTTCTGTTTATTGGTATCCATATTATTATTCAAAAATAGCTTTAAAAATTAAAAACCTTAAAAAACTGCATTTATTTTATAATTTTGACGCGTAAAACATTTTAGCTATGAGAGAAATTCAATTTAGAGAAGCACTTAATGAAGCCATGTGTGAGGAAATGAGAAAAGACAATTCTATTGTTTTAATGGGTGAAGAAGTGGCTGAATATAATGGAGCTTACAAAGTTAGTAAGGGTATGTTAGACGAATTTGGTCCGAAAAGAATTATTGATACGCCTATTGCTGAAAATGGATTTACAGGTATTGCTGTTGGTGCTGCAATGAACGGTATGAGACCAATAGTAGAATTTATG
This sequence comes from Flavobacteriales bacterium, assembly GCA_020635795.1. Lineage (NCBI taxonomy): Bacteria > Pseudomonadati > Bacteroidota > Flavobacteriia > Flavobacteriales > Flavobacteriales bacterium. Next base: position 218,595 of record JACJZD010000003.1, on the reverse strand, counting down.
ACTTGGAATTTTTCACTAGTGGCTATTGATCAAATTGTAAACAACGCTGCTAAAATGTATAACATGTCTGGTGGGCAATTAAATATTCCTATTGTATTCAGAGGTGGAACAGGTTCTGCAGGACAATTAGGAGCAACCCATTCTCAAGATTTTTCTAATTGGTATGCTAACTGTCCAGGATTAAAAGTAATACAACCTTCAACACCAGCAGATGCTAAAGGGTTATTAAAAGCTGCAATTAGAGACAATGACCCAGTAATTTTTATGGAATCGGAACAAATGTACGGCGATAAAGGTTTGGTTCCTGATGGTGAATACATTATTCCAATAGGAGTTGCGGATGTAGTAAAACAAGGTACTGATGTTACTATTGCTGGTTTTGGTAAAATGATGAAGTTGGTAAAAACTGCTGCAGAAGAACTAGCTAAGGAAGGTATTAATGCTGAAGTGATCGATTTGAGAAGTTTACGCCCAATTGATTATAAAACCATAATAGAATCAGTAAAAAAGACAAATCGCTTGGTTTTTGTTGAAGAATCATGGCCTTTGGGTTGTTTTGCTTCTGAAGTTACTTATAAAGTTCAAAAAGAAGCTTTTGATTATTTAGATGCACCTGTTGCAAGAGTTACTGGAGCAGATGTACCGATGAGTTTTTCTGTACCATTAATTGAAGCTTATCTACCTAATGTGGATAAAATCATAAAAGCAGTTAAACAAGTAATGTACAAATAAACATATAAAAGTATTTTTCTATTAAATACCTATTAATAAAGGATGACAGGCTCGTTGTAAACGACTAAAATGAAATTATTTGTTATTCATTGTTCATTATTCATTTAATTCCCTACTTTTGCCCTCCGAAAAAATTTTAGAATTAAAATATATTATAACACAAAATAATTATACAGTATGAGTTCAATGATGATTTATTTGCCGATAGTAATGGCATTGATTGGTTTAGCTTTCATGGCAGCTAAAAGAGCATGGGTTTTAAAACAAGATGCTGGTGATGGTAAAATGAAAGAAATTTCAGATTACATTTATGAAGGAGCTTTAGCTTTCTTAAAAGCAGAGTATAAATTATTGACTTTCTTCGTTATTGGAGCAAGTATTGTTTTAGCTGGAATTTCATTTGTTGTTCCTACTACACACATATTAATAGTAGTAGCATTTATTTTCGGAGCATTTTTCTCTGCATTAGCAGGTAATATGGGGATGAAAATAGCTACTAAAACTAATGTTAGAACAACTCAGGCTGCTCGTACAAGTTTAATACAAGCATTAAAAGTTTCTTTTAGTGGTGGTACAGTAATGGGATTAGGTGTTGCTGGTTTGGCTGTTTTAGGTTTAACTGGTTTCTTTATCTTATTATTTAACTACTTCATGAAAGGTGTTTGGACTTCTACAGAAGATATGACTATTGTATTAGAAACTTTAGCAGGTTTTTCATTAGGTGCTGAATCTATTGCATTATTTGCTCGTGTTGGTGGTGGTATTTATACCAAAGCTGCTGATGTTGGCGCTGATTTAGTTGGTAAAGTTGAGGCTGGAATTCCAGAAGATGACCCACGTAACCCAGCTACAATTGCTGATAATGTAGGTGACAATGTAGGTGATGTTGCTGGTATGGGTGCTGACTTATTTGGTTCTTATGTTGCAACTGTTTTAGCTGCTATGGTTTTAGGTAACTATGTAATAAAAGATATGGGTGGTGCAATTCAAGATGCTTTTAATGGAATTGGTCCAATCTTATTACCAATGGCAATTGCAGGTTTTGGTATTTTGTTTTCAATTGTTGGAACTATGTTGGTTAAAATTAAATCTGACGATGCAAAAGAAAAACAAGTACAAGGTGCTTTAAATGTTGGAAACTGGGTTTCAATTGTACTTACTGCAATTTCTTGCTTTGTATTAGTTAAGTATATGTTGCCAGAAACCATGAAAATGGAATTCTTTGGTGAAGGTTTAAAAGACATTTCTTCAATGAGAGTATTTTATGCTACCATTGTTGGTTTAGTGGTTGGTGGAGTTATTTCTTCTGTTACTGAATATTACACTGGATTAGGCACAAAACCAGTTTTAGCAATTGTACAAAAATCGTCAACTGGTGCTGGAACAAATGTTATTGCTGGTTTAGCTACAGGTATGATTTCTACATTCCCTACAGTAATTTTATTTGCTGCTGCTATATGGGCATCTTATGCTTTTGCAGGATTTTACGGTGTTGCTTTAGCCGCTTCAGCTATGATGGCAACAACAGCTATGCAATTAGCAATCGATGCTTTCGGACCAATTTCTGATAATGCTGGTGGTATTGCTGAAATGAGTGAATTACCTAAAGAAGTTAGGACTCGTACTGATATTTTAGATTCAGTTGGAAATACAACCGCTGCAACAGGTAAAGGTTTTGCTATTGCTTCAGCGGCATTAACATCATTAGCTTTATTTGCTGCTTATGTTACATTTACTGGTATTGATGGAATTAACATCTTTAAAGCACCAGTATTAGCCATGTTATTTGTAGGAGGTATGATTCCAGTTGTGTTCTCTGCCCTAGCGATGAACTCTGTTGGTAAAGCTGCTATGGACATGGTATATGAAGTAAGAAGACAATTCAAAGAAATTCCAGGAATTATGGAAGGTACTGGAAAACCTCAATACGGTAAATGTGTAGAAATTTCTACTAAAGCTGCTTTAAGAGAAATGATGTTGCCAGGTATTTTAACCATTGGTTTCCCTATCCTTATCGTAGTACTACCTATGTTGTTAGGTTACGACAATAAATTAATTGCTGAAATGTTAGGTGGTTATATGGCTGGTGTAACAGTTTCAGGTGTATTGTGGGCTGTATTCCAAAATAATGCAGGTGGAGCTTGGGATAATGCTAAAAAATCTTTTGAAGCAGGTGTAATGATTAATGGCGAAATGACTTACAAAGGTTCTGATGCTCACAAAGCAGCTGTAACTGGTGATACAGTTGGAGATCCATTTAAAGATACTTCTGGTCCATCAATGAACATCTTAATTAAATTAACTTGTTTAATTGGATTGGTTATTGCTCCAATTTTAGGTGGACACACTAAAGATATGGTTCCAGAAGTTGAAACAATCATTGAAGAAAAAGCTACACTTTATGATGATCAAGGAAACGAGATTATTGTAAAAGACATTAGCGAATTAACAGGAGAATGGGTTTTGGATGAAGCACATTCTTATGTAGACTTTACTATTCGTCACATATTAGCTAATTCGAAAGGTAATTTTCAAAAAGTTAATGGCACAGTGAATTTTGTAGAAGGTAAAATGGATATGAACATTACTATCGATGTTAATTCAGTAAATACTGGAAATGAAAAACGCGATAAACATTTAAAAGGAGAGGAAATGTTCAATTCACCTAAATTCCCAACAATAACATTTACAGCTTCTGATATTACTAAAAATGTAGATGGTTACTTAGCTAAAGGTAAATTAACCATGATGGGAGTAACTAAAGAGGTAGAATTTCCTTTTAACTATTTCGGAAAACAAGATACCCCATGGGGATTTCCATCGGCAGCTTTTGCAGGAAACATTATCATAAACAAAAATGATTTTGGATTAACTTATGGCGGAGGAATACTTGGAGAAGAGGTAAAAGTTGATTTTTCAATCGAATTAAACCCAAAACAAGAAGAAATTTCAGAAAATAAATAGGTAACGCTGTTAAAAAAGTGTTATTTTTACATCAAACAACAAACAAATAACATAAATAAAAAACCGTTTAAATCAATAGTAACAAAGGGATTGAAAGTTATCAACAACCTGTTAATAACTACAAACAATTGTTAATAAAAATAAAAAAAAGTTGCACAGTTTAAAAAAAATGTTGTAAGTTTGTCGCAAACTAAAAATTAAATTAAAAATTAAAAAGTTTAACTAAAAACAATTAAAAATGAAAAAAAGATTATTATTTGTAGCTGCTATCTTTGCTGCTACTGCAACTTTCGCTCAAGATGGTTTAACATCTAAAAAAGGTGAAGCTTATTTACCAGAAGCTGGTGATTGGGCAATCGGTATCGATGCAAACCCATTCTTAAACTATGCTGGTAACTTATTTAACGGTAACACTGGTAACGGTATTGGAGCTGGTGCTACTTGGTATATGCCAAACACTATCTATGGTAAAATGTTTAAAGACGAAAAAACTGCTTACATTGGTATGTTAAGAATTGGTTTTGGTTCTAACAGCGCAACAAACAACATCGATACTACAGGTGCATTAGGTGCTACTGGTACTATTACTGATGAGGTTTCTGTTTCTTACAATAACATTACATTAGGTGGTGGTATTGAAAAAAGAAGAGGTAATACTAGAATCCAAGGTGTATATGGTGCTATGATGTACATTGGTTTTGGTGGTGGTTCTACTAAGTATACTTACGGTGATACTCGTAACGATGGTCACACTGCACAATGGACTAACTGGTCAGGAACTACAGCTGTAGGTACTTCTTCTGGTAACGGTGTAAGAAATACTGAAGTTAAAGCTGGTTCTACTTTCCAATTAGGATTAATGGGATTCTTAGGTGCTGAATGGTTTTTCGCTCCAAAAGTTTCTTTAGGTGCTAAATATACTTGGGGATTAGCAATGTCTTCTACAGGTGAATCAGAAACTACTTCAGAAGAATGGACAACTCCAGCTGGTGGTACTGCTAACACTTTAGTTACTAAAACTACTAAAGGTGGAAAATCATCTGCATTCTCTTTAGATAATGGTATCTCTGGTGCTAACATCTCTTTAAACATCCACTTCTAAGAAATACTCTTAAAAGTAAGAATATAAAAAGCCCTGCAAATTGCGGGGCTTTTTTATTTCCATTCCTACTCATCTCTTACCATTCCTGCGTAGGCAGGAAACCAATTCAAAAATATATTCTAAAAATCAATATGTTTGATTTATGGATACTTTCTATGTTTACATATTGGCTAGTCAACGAAATGGAACATTATATATTGGCTTAACAAACAATTTAGAAAGACGAATAGCTGAACACAAAAACAAAATTGTACCAGGTTTTACATCTAAATACAATATAACCATGCTGGTATATTTTGAAGAACATCAAAACTACAACGAAGCGTTTACACGAGAACGACAAATGAAAAAGTGGAAAAGAGCTTGGAAATTAAAATTAATTGAAAAAGACAATACAGGTTGGAAAGATTTATCTCAAGATTGGCCGGAATAAACTTTTGGTTCCCTGCATTCGCAGGGATGAAGTCAAAAATCCCCACTACCATTCCTGATGCAGCGTAGCGAAAGTCAGGAATCCAAAAGAAAACAAAAGTAAACTACTGGTTCCCTGCATTCGCAGGGATGCAGTCAAAAATCCCCACTACCATTCCTGATGCAGCATAGCGGAAGTCAGGAATCCAGTAATAATCACTCCAATATTCAACTACCTCCCTTGTAAACAAGGGATAAAGGCAACGAAAAAAGAAAAGAAAAATTTATTTAGTTTTAAACAAGCCGTGTAGCTCGGCATCAATATTATTGATAATAAGACCCAAATCTTCAGCTTTTTCAGAAAAATTATTGGTATCAACATCTATAACCAATATCTTACCTTGATCGTAAGTTGAAATCCAAGCCTCATAACGTTCATTTAAGCGCTTCAAGTAATCTAATCGAATACTTTCTTCATAATCACGTCCACGTTTCTGAATTTGGTTAACAAGGGTAGATACAGATGCTCTTAAATAAATTAACAAATCTGGTGGGTTAATAAACGACTCTTGCAACTTAAATAACGAAAAATAAGTTTCAAAATCACGGGTAGTCATTAAACCCATTGAATGTAAGTTGGGAGCAAAAATATAAGCATCTTCATACAAGGTTCTATCTTGAATAGTCGGTTTTCCGCTTGTATTTATTTCTTGTATCTTACTAATTCGGCTTGTTAAGTAATAAACCTGCAAGTTAAAAGACCAACGTTGCATATCGTTATAGAAATCGTTCAAATACGGATTATCATCAACATCTTCAAAGTGGGTATCCCAATTGTAATGTTTAGCCAATAATGTAGTAAGTGTAGTTTTTCCTGAACCGATATTTCCTGCAACTGCTATTAACATATTTTATTTTTTTTGAGAAACTAAAAGTACAAAAAAAATTCAATAACAAACTAGAAAAATCAAGTGCTTAAAAAGAATTATAAATCAATTTTTTCAATGATTAATTCATTTTTTGAATTTACAATATAAATGTTTTTATTTTCTATTCGAACCCATTTTACATTTGCATATTCAATAGGCTTAAAAACAGTTTGTTCTAATGTGAAAAAATCATAGGTCGCAATATTCCCTTCTTTATTCACATAAAGCATATAATTTTCTTTAACCTGAAAAGTGTTTAAATGATATATTGGTATTGTTTTAAGGTAAGTTCCATAAATATCAAACACCAAAATACCATTTATTGGATCATTCAGGTAAACTCTATTATTATATTCTACCAAAAAATTAGGCTGTATGTTTTTATTTAAAATGTTGGAAATATTAGCAGATGTGTTGGTACTTTTTGATGAATGCTCTATTCGGGTCAATTGAAATTTTACAGGATTGTAATACCAAACTCCATTATTGTATGACGTGCAAACTAAAGACGTTTCTTCTAAACTAACTTCATTTAAATCTAAAACACCTCCCTGCTCTGATAATGTATTATCTAATACAACTACCTTTGAAAAATCTTTAAAAAAGACAATAATTTTCATTGGATTAAATACATCAACGCTAGTTATTTCACCCAAAATATTGTTGCTATAGGTAAATTGTCGTTGACCATTTTTCCCAATTTTAATAATTTGATTTGAATAGATTTCGTAATAACTACCTGTTTGGTCGGTAGTAAACAGTTTTCCTTTAAATACAACGGCATTGTTCTGGGCAAACAAAGACATTGAGATAACAACTAAAATATTTATTAAAGTGTATTTCATACTATTTTACCTTCATGGCTAATATCATACCAATTTAAGCATTTCTTCGGCAATTTTCCTATTATTTGAAAGTCGGGGAACTTTATGTTGCCCTCCTAACTTATTGTGTTGTTTTAACCAATTATAAAAAGTGTTTTTTGGCATTAATACCAACTCTGGCAAATCAAGTATTAAATTTTTATACCGCTTGGCTTCGTAGTCGGAGTTTAATGATTTAAGAGCGGTATCCAACACTTCCATAAAATAATCAGTACTCGTTGGTTTTTTTTCAAACTCAATCAACCATTGATGTTTACCACTTTTATTATCGGCTAAATAAATTGGAGCAATAGTGTATTCATGAATCAATGCTTCTGCTTTTTTACATGCAATTTCTAACGCTTGCTCTACATTTTCAATGATTAATTCTTCTCCAAATGCATTGATAAAATGCTTGGTGCGACCCGTCACTTTAATTCTAAACGGATTTAATGAGGTAAATTTTACCGTATCCCCAATAATATAACGCCATAAACCAGCATTAGTAGAAATTACAATGGCATAATTCACATTTAGTTTTACGTTTTCTAAAGTAATAGTTGTTGGGTTTTCTTTATCAAATTCAGTCATTGGAATAAACTCATAGAAAATACCATAATCCAACATCAACAACATTTCCTTTGAGTTATATTGGTCTTGCAAACCAAAAAATCCTTCCGATGCATTATAATTTTCGTAATAATTTATCGGACAACCTTTTAAAACAGCATCAAATTGTTGTTTATAAGGCGAAAAATTAACTCCTCCATGCATATACAACTCAAGGTTTGGCCACACTTCATGTATCGATTTTTTATCGGTGATTTCTAAAATTTTCTTCAACAAAATCAATGTCCAAGATGGCACACCAGAAATGTTTGAAACATCTTCTTTAGAAGTCGTTAACGCCATTTTTTCAATCTTCTGCTCCCACTCTGCCATTAACGCAATTTCGAGTGTTGGCACTCTCCGTTGCTCTACCCAAAATGGAAAATTTTTCATAATAATTGCCGATAAATCGCCATAATAAGAACTGTTGTGGTATTGATTCAGTTGACTACTCCCTCCTACTACTAATGTTTTTCCTAAAATAAGTTTTGATGCTGGGTGGTTGTGATGGTAAATGGACAATAAATCTTTACCTCCCTTGTAATGACATTCCTCCAACGATTCTTTACTTACAGGTATAAATTTACTTTCTCCACTTACCGTTCCCGATGATTTTGCAAACCATTTAATTTCGGTAGGCCACAAAATATTTTGTTCGCCATTTCTAATTCTAAAAATATCGTTTTTTAAGGTTTCATAGTCTTGTAACGGAACTCTTGATTTGTAATCGTCATAACTATTTATCGACTTGTATTCATGTTTCTTTCCCCACTCAGTATCTTTTGCCTGATAGACCAACTTTTGCAGCAGATCATTCTGAACATCCACAGGATATTTGATAAACAACTCCATTTGATGAATACGTTGTTTGATAATCCAAGAAAATACAGAATTGATAATTTCCACTTAAGTAAGTTGAAAGTTAGTAAAGTATAAAGTTAAAAGTAATCTTGTAACTTTATAAACTTTTATACTTTATAACACTATTCTTATGAACTATTCTGGTCCTATTGATAAAATGCATACCGCATTAAACAACGAAGTAACTTACCATTTGCCTATTGGTGAGGACTTGGTAAACATGAATGAATTAATTGGGAAAGAAATTTCGCTCAACTATCAACATCAAATCATTTGTAAGGAATGTGGTAAAACTACCATCAAGTCATTTAATCAAGGGTTTTGTTATCCGTGTTTTAAAAATTCTGCAAGTGCTGCCGATTGGATTATTCATCCTGAATTATCGAAAGCACATTTAGGTATTGAAGATAGAGATTTAGAATTTGAAAAATCGGTGCAATTGCAACCGCACATGGTGTATTTATCATTAACCAGTGGCTTGAAAGTTGGTGTAACTCGCGAAACCCAAATACCAACACGTTGGATTGATCAAGGTGCTTCTAAAGCCATTATTTTAGCCATAACACCTAACCGCTATTTAGCAGGCATGATTGAGGTAAGTTTAAAAAAACACTTAGCCGACAAAACCAATTGGCGACAAATGCTCATGAACATTCAAGCTGATGTGGATTTAATTGCCGAAAAAGACAATGTTAGAACTTTACTTGCAGAAGAATATAAACCCTACATTTTACAAGAAAACAACATAACTGAAATCAATTACCCAGTACTCCATTACCCCGTAAAGGTAACCAGCATAGGTTTTGACAAAGTACCCGAATACACTGGAAAACTAACTGGTATTAAAGGACAATACCTTTATTTTGAAAATGGAATTGTTTTAAATGTTAGGACTTATGGAGGCTATGTTTTAGAGCTAGGCTTTTGAGAAGCTCGCAGATTTCGCTGATATACGCAGAAAAAATTCAGCGATAATCTGCGAGAGATAATCTCTATTTCAAATACCTAAAATCTTGATTGTTCTTGATGTTTTGAAGTGATTCGTAAATTAACTTAATTACATTTTCAACATCCTCTTGGTGTACCATTTCTACTGTAGTGTGCATGTAACGTAATGGCAATGATATCAAAGCAGAAGCTACACCTCCTGTTGCATAAGCAAAAGCATCAGTATCTGTTCCTGTTGCACGACTTGCAGCAGCCAATTGAAAAGGAATTTTTTTCTTGTTTGCAGTATCTTTAATTAGTTTCAACAAATTGTTTTGTACAGCTGGTCCAACCGTTAAAACTGGTCCTTTTCCTGCGTGGTTATCACCGTTTTCAATTTTGTTAATCATCGGCGTTTGGGTATCGTGACAAACATCAGTAACAATAGCCACATTTGGTTTAATGTTTTGCACCATCATTTCAGCTCCACGCAAACCTACTTCTTCTTGTACCGAGTTGGTTATGTATAAACCGAAAGGAAGTTTAACCTTGTTTTCTTTTAACAAACGAGCTACCTCAGCAATCATAAAACCACCAATACGGTTATCTAAAGCACGGCCTACAAAATATTTTTTGTTTAACACCATAAACTCATCTTCGTAAGTAATAACAGAACCTATCTCAATACCCAAGGCTTCCACCTCTTCTTTAGTGTTACACCCACAATCTAAAAAAATGTTGTTTAATTGTGGAGCTTCTTCTTTTCCTGCAGTTCTGGTATGAATAGCTGGCCACCCAAAAACCGCTTTTACTATTCCTTTATCGGTATGGATGTTTACTCTTTTTGAAGGTGCAATTTGATGATCAGATCCACCATTTCTTCTCAAATAAATAAACCCTTTTTCGTTGATGTAATGTACAAACCACGAAATTTCATCAGCATGAGCTTCAATAACTACTTTATAAGGTGCTTTAGGATTAATAATCGCCGCAACAGAACCATAAGTATCTACAAAATGCTCATCAACATAAGGTTTAACGTAATCCAACCACATTTTTTGTCCGGCAGACTCAAAACCTGTTGGAGCAGCATTGTTGATGTAGTTTTCTAAAAATTTAAGCGATTTTGCTGTTAATATTGATTTCTCCGCTTTTTTTACGGTTGATTTTGAAGATTTTGTAGCCATAAATTTATATTTAATTCGAGCGATGAAGTTAGTCCTTTTTTATAAAAGGAGTACATTTGAACCGAATGAATTTTGACAAAAAATACATGTTAAGATGCCTAGAATTAGCAAAAAATGGATTAGGAAATGTTGCTCCTAACCCCATGGTAGGTTGTGTTATTGTGTATGATGGAAAAATAATTGGTGAAGGTTATCATCAAGAATATGGTAATGCACATGCAGAGGTAAATGCGATAAATTCGGTTAAAAACAAAGCATTACTAAAAGAAAGTACACTTTACGTGAGTTTAGAACCTTGTGCTCATTTTGGAAAAACGCCTCCTTGTGCAAACTTAATTGTTGAACATAACATTCCAAGAGTGGTTATAGCTTGTGTCGATACTTTTTCGGAAGTAGCTGGAAAGGGTATTGAAAAACTTAAAAATGCAGGAATTGATGTAACTGTTGGTGTTCTGGAAAAAGAAGCGTTAGAGTTAAACAAACGATTTTTTACTTTTCACAACAAAAAACGACCTTACATTATTTTAAAATGGGCAGAAACAATTGATGGGTTTATTGATGTGGATAGGAGAGAAAAAACTAAACCAAGTGAGATTGCGGGGCAAGCCCGCAATGACGTTGACAATTGGATTACTTCTCCTTTAAGCAAAAAATTAGTGCATAAATGGCGAAGTGAAGAAACGGGAATTTTAATTGGCACAAACACCGCTTTAAATGATAATCCACAATTAAATGTTAGGGAATGGAAAGGGAAAAACCCAACTCGTATTGTTATCGATTTAAATGATAGACTGCCTCAGCATTTACATGTTTTCGATAAAACTATACCAACCATAGTATTTTCGTTAAGCAAAAAAAGTGAAGAGCAAAACTTGGCTTTTGTAAAAATCAACGATGCTTCACAACTTATTACTGAAGTTTTAACTGAACTACATTGCAGAAATATTCAATCGGTAATTGTAGAAGGTGGTGCAACTTTATTACAAACTTTTATCGACCAAAACTTGTGGGATGAAGCACGTGTTTTTGTGGGTAACAAACATTTTAAAACAGGGCTTAAAGCTCCAAATTTAGTTGGTGAAATACTTTCAAAAGAATGTATTGAAAGTGATGTTTTAACTGTATTCGTCCCGAAAGATACTTTGACAAGATTAGTATGACAATCTACTAAAATGGATACTTATTTAACCATAGCTAAACCATCGGAAGGAATTTACAAAGAGAAAGGAAGTAAATTTTTAGCTTTTGCCTACCCTATTTTTAGTGAAGATGATTTTAAAGAACACATCCAGGAATTAAAAAAATTGCACCACAATGCCCGACATTTTTGCTATGCATTCAAATTAGGTTTAACCGAAAACGAATACCGATATAGCGATGACGGAGAGCCCAACAATTCTGCTGGAAAACCCATTTATGGTCAAATTTTATCAAAAAACCTTACCAATGTAGGAATTGTAGTTGTTCGATATTTTGGAGGCACAAAACTCGGCGTTGGTGGCTTGGTTACTGCTTATAAAGAAGCTGCAGCTGATGCGTTGAACAATGCAAAAATAGTAGAACGAACCGTTAACAATTTTTATCAAATCACTTTTGATTATGCTATAATGAGCGAGGTGATGAATTTTGTAAAACAACACGACCTTAATGTAAGCAAACAAGTTTTTGAAAATAGCTGTTTAATTGAATTTAACATTCGACAGACTGAAGCTGAATTTACTGTCCAAGAACTTGAAAAAATAGAAGGCTTATTGGTTAAGTTTCTGAGAACTATTTAATTGGTAAAATCTACCACTTTCATTCCTAAATATTCCGAAATTTCTTTGGAGAAAGCTTGAGATTCTTCGTGAGAGCCTTTAAAAACCAAGGTTCTTTTCCGAACATTTTCGCACAAAAAAACACAATATTTATAATCGCTAAAGTTGGTTGTGCAACTAGTATTTCCACTTAGTTTAGGCGAACTTACCGTTTTTGAAAATTTTACTCTAGTCAATCCAATAAATTGAATATCAGCCAAATTTTTCCAATCGCCCACTTTTAAACCCAAAACACTAACAATAATTCTAAACTTATTGTTTTCCTTATCTAACCAAAGTTTTTTGGTTTTTAACATGCTACTCTTGTTCTAAAACAACATTTTTAACCAAAATATGTGTTGATTTTTCTCCAATAGGCAAATCAAAATTGATGGTTTGGGTTTTATAACCAACAGCAGAAATGGTAACTGAATATTTTAAATTCCCTGGTAAGGTCATAAAATAATCTCCTGTTTCTTCGGCCGAAGTTTTTACAATGCTATTACCTGCTTCATCTTTAAACTCAACATCAGCCATTACTTTTTCACCATCTAATTTAGCTTCGATGTTTCCTTTTATGATGGATAGATTTTTTTGTGTGCCTTGTAATAAATCGTAATCTTTTAAGTCAATTTTATAAATATCTCTTTCTCCCAAACCATCTTCTCTAACGGTAGAATAATGTGCTATTTTCCCATCCGTACTCAAAATAAAATGTACATCATCGTCAATGGTATTGATTGGATAGCCTAAATTTTCTGGTTTAGACCAAGTACCATCTGCTTGCATTTTCGACATAAAAATATCGTAACCACCCATAGACAAATGCCCTTTTGAGCTAAAGAACAATGTTTTACCATCAGGGTGAATAAACACCGAAATTTCATCCTCTTTGGTATTGATAACAGAACCTAAGTTTACAGGCTCTCCAAAAGTAGATTTTGATATTTTATCAACATAATAAATATCTCCTTTACCAATAGCTCCATATTTTTTCCCTTCACGCTCACTCACAAAATACAACCTGTTTCCATCAGCAGTTAATGACGCCGAACTTTCAAAATAAGTAGAATTGATTTGTTTATCTAATTCTTTTGGTTCACCCCAATTACCAGAGCTTCTTCGTTTTGAAACAAAAATATCGCCAATGTAAACACTTCCATCATTTCTGTAAATGTAAATTTGATTTCCGTCAGGTGAAATACTCAAACTAGCATCATGACCTTCGGTATTTAACTTCCCTTCAACAGGTATAGCTTTCGACCAATCCCCCAAAGTCGTGTCCCATTTCGAAATATAAATGTCTTCAAAATATTTGTAATCTCCTGCTTTATCTACTCCACCACCTTTGGTATCTGCTCTACGAGAAGTAAAAATCATGGTTTGACCATCGGCAGTAATTGAAGGAGAATAATCGCCCCCTCTTGAATTGATGTTTTTTCCCAAATTAACAATTTCAACTTCTACAGGTGCTAACATTAATTTTTTAGCATAAGCCACTTGCTCCTGCATTTTATCTGCATCGTACAAAGCATCTTTCTTTTTTAATCCTTTTTGGTATTCAGCAAAAGCTTCTTGTGCTTTATCTAACTGATTGTTTCTGTGATAAGCTTCTCCTAACTTGTAATTCAATTCAGGTGCAACCTTTGGGTTTAATCCTTTTGCATTTTGAAAGTATTCCACCGCCAATTGCCAATCTTTTAACTCCAAATAACACTCTCCTATTCTATAATTAACCGTAGCGTCGTTGGTAAAATCTTTCAACATTTCTCTATAAATAAGCAAACCACCTCTAATGTTTCCATTTAGGTACAAATGACGAGCCTCACTCATTTTCATTTTATAAGCAACCTTATTGGGTTTTTTCGACTTTTTTTCTTGGGCAAAAGTTAAAGTGGTTGTAAAGACAAGTAAAACGACAAGTAGTTGGTTAATTCTGTTCATGTAAAGTGTTTATTAAGTATTAAAACAAAAATAGTGATTATGCTCGTATTTAAAAATTATAAGTCAGTCATTAACTGTTTAGATATTAACATTTTCGCGTAAAAATCTCAAAAAAAGGTCAATCGATTTTCTTTTTTCGTTGTTTAACGGATAACTAATGTCGTGTATTAAATAGTTTTCTAACTTACTTTTATCAATGTGTTGATTTGTTGAAAGATTTACTGACTGAGCAATATTTTCTACACCAAATTTCAAGGCAGCATTCAATTTTTGGATAAATTCTTCTGGCATTTTTTTGTTAGAAACCCAACAAGCAAAAGCAAAAGGTAGTTGTGTAACCCTTATCCATTCTTCAGCTAAATCGTATTGATATTTAAACGTTTTTGGCAAATCGAAAGTACGATCTCCAATAATCACGCCAGCAATTGAACCTCCTATTTTTTGTTCAAACCCAACACTTGCATTTTTAAATGTTGGAGCTATTTTCCAAAATTGTTTTGCCAAAACTTGCACTAAATTAATGGATGTTTTTGATTGATAATCGAGTAAAATGGTATCGATTTTATACAATGGAACATCGCTATACAACACAACCGAGTTTACTTTTTTAGTGGCACCAATACAGTAATCAGTAATAATATGGTGTTCTTTCATTTCTGGTAAAATGGCAATGGGTACCAAACCTATATCTACTTGATTGGTCAACAATTTTTCGGCGCATTTCGATGGAATATCCAATTGCAAATCAATCTCATTCAATATATCTGAATGTTGTAAGCCGTACAAAAAAGGCAAGGTATTGGAATACGAAACGATAGAGACTTTAACTTTCAAACTCAATAATTTTATTGTGGCGAAGTTAGCACTTTAACTTAATTTTTAACCACATGGAAACATAGAAAAACGCTCCTTGTCGGTTCGAGTAGCGAAGCGTATCGAGAACATCCATCTAGTTCGTCATTACGGGCTTGACCCATAATCTATACTTTGGTACTATTTCAGATTGCGGGTCAAGCCCGCAATGACGGATACTCAATTAACTTTTAGTTTCCACTAAAACTTTATGTGTGGAAATGGTTGCAGCAACTACAGAAATTATCGACACAAAACCTGCTAAGGTGTAACCACAAAAAGGAATAAGCATAAACACTGAAAATAGCACACCGTTTGCTATGGCTATTCCTTTGTGTTGACGAATAAACTCCACACTTTGTTTAACACTATATTTTTGGCGTTCTATGGTATAATCCATAAACGAAAACCCATAAAAATAGGAAGACACAAAAAACAGAAAAATTGCTCCTAATTGACCAACAATAGGAATAAAACTCAATATAAAAACTCCTACAATAAACAATAACTCTATAAATAAATTTCGGAATGCTATTAAAACACCTCGAGCAATATCGCGCATCAATTGGTCGGCATCGAAAGGGTATTTTTTGCCTGTTAAAATGGTTTCTGTTTTTTCGGAAAGTATTGAAAACACAGGCGACATTAAAATGATAACAATGTAGCCACCCAAATAAGCAAACACAAAAAAGAACAAAATTTTAAATACCAACCAAATAAAGCCAGACAACACCCCTTGTACGTATGCTGCTCCCCAATACGTAGCATTTTCGTTTTTAATTAAATTATACGCCCAATCGGTAGTGTACTCGGTTAAAAAATCGATTAACGCAAAACCTCCCAAAAAGAACAACACATTAAGCAATATTGGAAAAATAAAAAACCACCACAAACCTTTAGAAAATATAATTTCTAGTGCCTTACCGTAGGCCGATAAACCGATTCCAAAATGTTTAAAAAAAATTCCCATAACGAGTTGCTTTTTACCAAAAATACGAAAGTTGTTTATAAATTTAATGTATAACTCAACTTAAAACTATTGACTTTGTGTTAAAAAAACGCGAACTTCGTTTAACATCATTGTAAGAAACATTAAAACGCTTTCCAACAATATCGTTAGCAGTAATTTAAACCGAAATCGCAAATAAAAAACTGTCAATATCAGAAATACAAAAACTAATGAGTACGAAAGTAACGTATACAGAAATTCATAAACTTAGTGCTTTTCGAATTTTCAAAAAATTTGCCTTAAATATTTTAACGGAGACAATTAGTAATTTTTTCTCTTGCTCGGTCAAAGTGATAACTCTGCCAGAAAAAGTTTTTTTAGACGATTATGGAATCGATATTCATAAAAATATAAAAAGAGGATTCTATCCAATTGATGACAACAATGTTTTAATCTTGGGTAGAATGTTTAAAGAACATCAACTTATCTCAGCAATTGGTTTTCATATCTCTGACATTGACGTAAGGAAGCAAACAAGAATACTGAACATTTTTGAAAATATATTATCTCATTATTTCTCAAAGGAACTGCCTCGTTTTTTTCAAAACAGTTCTTTGCTTTTTGGAGATGAAATTATAAAAGAGACAATAACAGAATACATAAGTAAAGGTGCTTATGATAGCCGTCAAGTAAGACATCTAATTGAATATTTCTTTAAATTAAGGACAACATCTTTTGAAGGAGAATATTTCTCAACAGGTGCAATTTTCACCAAATCTCAAGACATAGTTAAAGGAGAACGATTTGGTATAGTAAAAGAATTGACAACCCCATTTTTTATAAGCGACACCGATAAAATAAATAAACGTGTTTGGTATTTGGTTGACGGAAAAACTTCTTTTTTTCTTGGTAATAAAAATTTATGTTTCAATAATATTTTCATTCTAGATGAAGAATATTCAAAAGGAAACTTTTTAGATACACATTCGCTTGCATTAACCCTCAAAGGGGGAGACTTTTTAATCAAGGTCGAAAATGAAAAATTACTGTCAATATGCTCATCAGACGGAAGTGAATTTATTTTCTTCGAGAACCAATGGCGGTATAGGAATTATTCCGTTCTTAAGGACATTCTAACAGCAAATATTACCGCTGATGAAAAAGTAATAAATTCAATATTGTTTTACATTTTAAGTTGTTCTAAAAAACAGCATAGTACAATCCTTTGGTTTCCTGATGACATAAACAAAATTGATGAATTAATAAATACAAAGACTAAAAACAGTTTTTTAAAAGTAGGTCTAAATATTACAGACAAACAAGCCATTAATCATATTTTTAGGTGTATTACAAGTGACGGTAGTTCAATAATTGATAAAGAAGGCAACTTGCTTTTTATTGGAGTAATAGTAAACATTGAAAAAGCGAAAGTTTCGGGAATAACAGGAACAGGCGAATCGGCAGCATCTGTTCTGAGTGCAAATGGAATTTCTATTAAAATTTCTTCTGACGGACTTATTAAAATATTTACACCAAATGCGACCAAACCATATTACTTCTAGAATAAAACTACTGCTAACAGGCGTTTGACTCAATGGCGGGTGACGTGGTTAATTGAACATTCTGCCTCGTGTCTCGTCCTGAAATAAGTTTACACAAAATAACGTGTAAACATGAAAAAAACAGAAACAAAAAAGCGACCAAACCCAGCAACTTTTTATAGTGATGAGTTTAAGAAAAAAGTAATCACTGAATATTTAGAAAGTGATTTAACCAAACGTGAAATTTTAGATAAGTATGAAATTAGAGCCAATAGTGCCATTCAGGAATGGATGCGTAAATTTGGAATAACAGACCCATACGGTAAAAAAGATTATCTTGGTCTTCCAAATACTAATCGTTTGAAAAAGAAAAAGCCAGATTTGAGTGAAGTAGAGCTAGAAAACTATGCACTCAACAAACGCATTAAAGAGCTTGAAAAACAACTCAGCGACGAAAAAATACGCTCTGAAATGTACTCTAGAGTTATTGAAATTGCTGAAAAAGACCTCAAGCTCAACATTAGAAAAAAGTCAGACACCAAATAATCCGTGAAACAAAAGATAAGTACAACAACTATTCGTTGGATAATATTTGTCGATTGTTTGGTGTAAGCAGGCAAGCTAACTTTCAATATCTTAGAAATAAATTAACCATTGAGTCTAAAAAAGAACTCGTTATACAACATGTTTTAAGCATTAGAGAGTATCATCCTCGAATAGGAACTCGAAAGCTATATCACATGATGCAGCCTTTTTTTAATGAACATCATATTAGTATTGGTAGAGATGCTTTATTTAACCTTTTAGCAAACGAAAAATTATTAATACGCACTAGAATACGTAAAGTCACCACAACCTATTCTGGACATTGGATGCGTAAATGGCCTAATTTAATTAAAAACTACCGGGTAACAGCACCAAATCAATTATGGGTAAGTGATATTACTTATTGGAAAATAAATGGTGAGTTTTTATACATCAGCTTCATTACCGATGCTTATTCTCGTAAAATTGTTGGATATAGTTTATCTGAACATTTAGACATGAAATCTACTAGAAATGCTTTATTAATGGCTCTAAGCATCCTTAATGAAAATCATACTGGTCTTATTCATCACTCTGATAGAGGTGTGCAATATTGTGCAATGGATTATGTAAAGCTTTTACACAAAAACAATATTAATATTAGCATGACTGAAAATGGAGATCCTAAAGAAAATGCTATTGCTGAAAGACTTAACGGTATTATTAAAAACGAATATTTAAAAAAATATAAACCAAAATCTTTTAACCAAGCTAACTTCTTACTTAAACGCTCTGTTAATCTGTACAATCAAGAAAGACCGCATTTAAGTATTAATTTACATACTCCAGATTATACTCATCATAACAAAACTAAAACTTACAGAAAATGGAAAAACTACTTTAGAACTAATCCCGTAAAAGTTCTTCAGGATTAATTTATATTTGTAAAATTATTTTAGGATTATAAACAAAAACTGGTAAACTTATTTTAGGACGGGTCATCGCATCAACTTTTGTGGTGTATTGACAGTTTAGTGCTCCGAAATCCGCCACTTTGCCTAGCACCAACCCGATAAACGAAAGAGTCAAGCCACTCTTATTTATACTATTCTTATATTTCGTTTTAAAATTATACTTTTGCACTTCAATAAAATTCTCGAAAAATGAACCTTACTGCTTTAACAGCAATTTCACCCATTGATGGTAGATACAGAAAAACAACAGAGGCTTTGGCTCCTTATTTTTCGGAAGCGGCTTTAATCAACTACCGTATTAGAGTTGAAATAGAATATTTTATTGCCCTTTGCGAATTGCCTTTACCTCAACTCCAAGGTTTTGATAAAGCAAAATATGCCGATTTACGAAACATTTACAACAACTTATCGGATGCTGATATTCAGTCGGTTAAAGACGAAGAAAAAGTAACCAACCACGATGTTAAAGCCGTTGAGTATTTTATCAAAAAGAAGTTCGATTTATTAAACATTAACCCTGCTTACAAAGAGTTTGTACATTTCGGTTTAACTTCACAAGACATTAACAACACCTCTGTTCCATTATCGATTAAAGAAGCATTAGACGCTGTTTATTATCCTTTACTTAACGATTGTTTAGTAAAATTAAAAGAAATGTCTGATGCTTGGGCAAATATACCTATGTTGGCAAAAACGCACGGACAACCAGCTTCTCCTACTAAATTGGGTAAAGAATTTTATGTGTTTGTGGAGCGTATCGAAAAACAACTGTTGCAAGTAAAAGCAGTACCTTTTTCAGCAAAGTTTGGTGGAGCAACAGGTAACTTAAATGCGCACCATGTGGCTTATCCAAACTACAATTGGATAGATTTCTCGAACAATTTTGTAAACAATAGCTTAGGGTTAGACCGTTCTCAAACCACCACTCAAATTGAACACTACGATAATTTAGCCGCTCTTTTTGATGGTTTAAAACGCATCAACACCATTTTAATTGATTTAGACCGTGACGTTTGGACTTATGTTTCGATGGATTATTTCAAACAAAAAATTAAAGAGGGTGAAATAGGTTCGTCAGCCATGCCACACAAAGTAAACCCTATCGACTTTGAAAACTCGGAAGGAAACTTGGGTATTGCCAACGCCATTTTTGAGCATTTATCAGCTAAATTGCCCATTTCTCGTTTGCAACGCGATTTAACCGATTCTACCGTTTTGCGTAACGTTGGCGTTCCAATTGGTCACACTGTATTGGCAATGGCATCGCTTTTAAAAGGTTTAAATAAATTGTTGCTAAACGAAGCAAAAATACACGCCGATTTAGAAGAAAATTGGGCTGTAGCTGCCGAAGCCATTCAAACCGTTTTACGTCGCGAAGGCTACCCAAAACCTTACGAAGCATTAAAAGAATTAACGAGAACGAACGAAAAAATAACAGCTACCTCAATTGCTAATTTTATTGATACACTTAATGTTAGTGAAGAAATAAAAAATGAGTTGCGAAAAATTTCTCCGTTTACTTTTACAGGAGTAGATTTAATTTAACCTTCAGCAAAAAGCAAATGAAAAGTTTTAAAAAAATATTAAAGTATGCGCTTAACTATAAAAGGTTTGCTTTTCTAAACATCATCTTTAATATTTTGGCAGTAATTTTCGAGTTGCTATCAATGCTCTTATTTGTTCCATTTTTAAACATTTTATTTAATCAAACTACAGATGTAGTTACTACAAAACCTGAGTTTGCTTTAACCAAAGAGTATTTCGAAAATTATTTTAATTACACACTAAGTCAGTACATTGAAGACGAAAACAAAGCGAAAGTTTTACTTTTTGTTTGTGTATTGGTTGGCATTATGTTTTTAATTAAAAATGTATGTCGTTATTTAGCCATGTTCTTTATTGCTGTGCTTCGAACAGGTGTTGTTAGAGATTTAAGAAACGAACTTCAAGCTAAAATACTTGCTTTGCCTCTTTTGTTTTATTCTGAAGAAAAAAAAGGAGACATTATTGCTAAAGTTACCACCGATGTTCAAGAAGTAGAATGGTCAATTTTAAACTCATTAGAATTGTTGTTTAAAGAACCTATTTCTATTATACTTTCATTGGCAGTAATGATTGCAATGAACCCAAACCTGACACTTTTTTCGTTAATTCTGCTTCCAATAAGTGGATTTATTATTGGTAGAGTTGGAAAAAGTCTAAAAAGAACATCTGGAAAATTACAAGCTCAAATGGGCGAATTGTTATCAAATGTTGAAGAATCAATTGGTGGATTAAGGATAATAAAAGCTTTTCATTCAGAAAAAAAAGTAACTAAAACTTTTCAAAAACTTAATCAAGATTACACCGATTTACATTTAAAAATGATTCGTAAACGCGATTCAGCTTCTCCATTAAGTGAGTTTTTAGGTTCTGCCGTAATGGTAACACTAGCTTATTACGGTGGAAGTTTAGTTTTAAATGGTGAAGGAACTTTTAATGGTGGTGAATTTATAGGTTACATCATTATTTTTGCACGATTATTAAGCCCAATTAAAGCCATATCTAGTGCTTATTCTATCATTCAAAAAGGTGCAGCTTCGGCAGAACGAATTGAAGAATTGTTGCAAGCAGAAAACAACATTAAAGAAACTGACAACCCTATAAAATTAGATGGTTTTAAAGAATCAGTTACTTATAAAAATGTGTGCTTTAGTTATGGCAAAGAAGAAGTATTAAGCGACATTAACATTACCATTGAAAAAGGTAAAACAGTTGCTTTGGTTGGCGAATCAGGTGGTGGAAAATCAACTTTTGCCGACTTACTTCCTCGATTTTATGATGTAAATTCAGGTTCAGTTAATGTTGATGGAGTAAACATTAAAGATGCTTCAATAGAAAGTTTACGAAAACTAATAGGTGTAGTAACGCAAGAATCGATATTATTTAACGATACTATTTTTAACAACATTGCTTTTGGTGTAGATAATGCTACAGAAGAAGATGTAATTGCTGCTGCAAAAATTGCCAATGCTCACAACTTTATTATTGAATTTGATAAAGGTTATCATACCAATATTGGCGATAGAGGAAATAAATTGTCTGGCGGTCAAAAGCAACGAATTAGTATTGCAAGAGCAGTTTTAAAAAACCCTCCAATTTTAATTTTAGATGAAGCTACCTCTGCTTTAGATACTGAATCAGAAAAATTGGTACAGGATGCATTGTACAAATTAATGAACAATAGAACTTCTATAATAATAGCTCACCGTTTATCAACCATACAAAATGCCGATGAAATTATTGTTTTACAAAAAGGTAAAATTGTAGAGCGAGGTCATCATAATTATTTAATTGCTAAAGAAGGTATATATAAACGACTTTCCGATTTACAAACGTTTGGCAACTAATATTTTTTTCCTACCTTTAGTAAAAAAATAAAATGATGACAAAAAAACTTAGCCTCCTTTTAGTTATAGCGATTGTAACTTTTTCGTGTAGTTCAGACAACAACTTAGATAATGAATTAAATATTGACAGCAACGCAGTTCAGATGGATGATCCAAATGCTGAGTTTACTGCTGCTGATACAAGTTCTACAGGTGTTTATCAAGAAGAGGTGGATGAGAGTAAAGAAATGACTTTACAAGAAGCCATGAAAGCAAACAATGCTGGACCGAAAGTTGAAGAAGGTGGCATGTCGTTTTGCGATTGCGTAAAAAAATTAAAAAAGCTTGAAAAAACCATGCTTGAAACAGAAGACGATGAAGAATTTGATAAAACAATGGCTGAGATGGATAAAATGAAAACAGGTGAGTGTAAAATTCTATTCGAAGGAAATCAATCCACTTTAGAGGCTAAACAAGCCCATGAAAAAAAAGTAAAACGCTGTCTTTAATTTTTTAACTTTTTATTTAAAAAAATAAAAAAGTAACTATTTTTTTATCTCTACGTAATAGGTATAATCAACAAAAACAACTATCTTAGCAAAGCAAACTTAAACTTATTGTAAGAAATGGGTAGGATTATTACTTTTTTAACATTTTTCATTTTTGGATATTTTACTGTTGTAGCTCAAACAGATTCTACTGCTAGTACAGCACCTGAAACTAAACCTGCAACAGAAAATTCAACCTCAACAGATGATTCTCCTAAGGATTTTCAAACCAAAGGAATATCGGTTTCACCAGCACATTTTCATTTAACTCAAAAACCAGGTGAAGTTAAAACCTATAAGATAAATGTTAAAAATGATACTGAAACTGCAAAACGATTCAAAGTAAACATTTACGATTTTGATATGAATGGTAAAGGGAAAAGTAGCTTTATGTCTCCTGGTAAAGGGAAATACTCATTATCGAGATGGCTGAACATTTCACCAACATTTATTGAACTACAACCTGGAGAGCACAAAGAGGTTAAATTTACCGTTAGTGTCCCCGATAATGAAGATGGAAATAAGTCGGCATGGAGTATAATAATGGTTGAACAAGAAGAACCTAGAAAAAAACTTGAGCCACCATCAAAATCTGACAATACAGTTGCTCTTGGAGTAATACCAACATTTGCTTTTGGAGTTTTTGTATATCAAAATCCACCAAATGTTATTACTGATAACGTTGAAATTACTAACTTTAGTTATAGCGAAAAAGACACTACAAAAATTATCGCCATTGAAGCCGCCAATAAAGGAAATGGAATTGCATATTGTACTTCATATATTGATTTAACAAACCTTAATACTGGAACACAAAAACGCTTAACAGTTAAAACTTTCACGATACTTCCTGAACTAATTCGTGACTTTGTATTTACTCTACCTAAAAACTTAGAAAAAGGAAATTACTTGGCAATAGGAGTTTTAGACTACGAAAACTCTGAAGAAATTCAGGCAGCTAAATTAAATTTTGAAATAAAATAACTAACAATAAATTAAAAATCTAAAAATCAATTATTAACCCTTAAATCAAAACAATTATGAAAAAACTATCGTATCTATGTGGGGCTTTATTATTATTTGGGGCTACTGCAAATGCACAGTTAATCGACGAAAAAGATGTAACTGTAACAATGGATCTTCAACCAGTTTTACAATTGGACATGACGACTCCAGATCAAATCGAATTTGTATTTGACGAAATTAACGAGTACTATGCTGGTATTACTAAGTATGGTGCTACAGTATTAAGAGTTAGCTCAACAGTTAGCTGGGATTTATATGCTGTGGGTCGTTCTACAGGTACTAATGGTCCAGAATTCTGGGATCAACAAATTGAGTACGGTAACAACAACCCTAATGCAATTCCTGATTTACCATTGAGTTTATTAGAACTAAGACAAGCTCAACCAAACAATGGTGATGGTGCTGCAACTGGTACATTTACAGATTATAGCCAAGCATTTTCACCTGCTACTGTACCAAGTGCTGGTAACAGTTTATATGTAAATGGTGGTACTAATACACCTCCTACAACTGTTGATAAATACATTGGTGGACATGCTGGTACTTCTGGTATTCCTGGTGATGACTTTTTACCAGGTGGTAGTTATTTAACCCAAACAGGTATTAATTCTGATTACTTTTATGTAATTGATTACAGAATTTTACCAGGTTTACCAGCTATTTTCCCTAATGCTGCTGATGCTGATGGTGCTACATTTGAAGATTTAGTTACTGTTAACGGTCTTGGAGCTTATGCTGAGCCAGGTGTTTATACCATGTATGTTCAGTACATTTTATTAGAAGATCAATAAAATATAACATTTAATTATTTTAAGGATGTAGAGTTCTCTCTACATCCTTAAATAATTTTATAACCATGACTTCTATAAAAGCAGGGATTATATCCGTATTACTATTTTTTGTTTCATTCGCACTTGAAGCACAGATTCATTGTGGCTTGGTTGAAATAACACCAAACACTACCGTGAACTCTTTAATGACGTTTGACAACTTTACTAGCTACAACGGAGGTATTGTTATTAATAGTGTTGCTAGAGTTAGAGTAAAAGTTGAAGACAAAGCGATTCCAGATCCTTTATGTTCTTGGAGTTTAACCATGATTATCAGTAATAATCCTGGTGCAGGAACTCCAGCTGGAGAATGGGAAGAACTAAACCAATATGGAAGCGGATTAGGAACTAATCCACCAATTACTGCTTTAGAAATTCGTGTTAGAAATTCATGTTCAACTTCTCCCATCGATGGTGTATTCCAAACATTTACAAACGATGGCGACATTATCGATATTATTGCTGCATTATTACCAATAACTCCTGCAGGCTCGTGTGCTTTGAATGTTAACGGACCTGGAAGTTATTTAACTAATTATGATGAATTCAATTTTGATATTGATGTACGTGTAAAACCAAATTTCACATATAACCCAGGTATTTACCAGTTAAACATCAAATTTCATTTGGAAGAAAACCCATAGGATAGTTTGAGAATAAAAGTAAATATCCCTATATACTGTTTCGCAATAATTTTTATTGTGAATTTACTTTTTGCATCAAATGCTTTTGCTCAAACCGATTCTATTTTAGGTAGCCCGATTGAAGATTTATTAACTACAGATACTAATTTAACAACACCCATCAACACTTCAACTCCAATAGATTCAACTAAAACTGGATTAGATGGAAGTGAAACTGACAAGCTTTTAACGGGCTACAACAAAAAAAGTATTGAACTAAAAACTGGAGAAATTATCTCTAATGTTTTAAAAGTTTACAACAACACCAACGAAACACAAAAATTCACCTTAGATTTGATTCACCCTGGTAGCTGGCAGAACCTTGCAGCCTCCAATGTTCCCTACGAGGTAAAATCTCGCGACACCTTATTTATCCCAATCATCTTAGTTCCAAATAAATTAATAAATGGAA
The DNA here is from genome assembly GCA_020635795.1 of Flavobacteriales bacterium. NCBI lineage: Bacteria > Pseudomonadati > Bacteroidota > Flavobacteriia > Flavobacteriales > Flavobacteriales bacterium. The sequence continues at coordinate 192,562 of JACJZD010000003.1, read as the reverse complement.
ACACCGAGGTTATCATCAATGCATTTTTAATCGACCTCGATAATCAACAAATTGCAAATAATTATTTTACGCTCCATACCAAAAAGAAAATTTCTTGGGATGTAAGCGTAGAACCCTCCAATATATTTTATTTTAAAAACGACGAAACACAAAAAGATTTTGAATATCGTATCGAAAACACAGGAAATTACAAGCAAGATATTTTTGTAAGTTACAAAACACTTCGTGGCGATTTAATGCTTGCTGACTCTAATGATGTTATTATCAAAAATCCAAACTATACTATTAGCTTAGAGAGTAGAGCCGATACCACGTTAAAATATAAAGCCTCAATTTTAACCAATAGAGAACGTAACTATAGAAAAATATCGATTAACTCTTATGTGCCAAACACCAATTATTATTACAAAAAATACAGTTTATACATCAACAGTGCTGAACCAAAAAGCTTAGATAAAGGTGCTTTTAAAAAAGGGAACAAGGTTGATTTTGTTAAACTCCCCAATCAAACAAAAGTGGAAGAATATGGATATCCACACTTACCTTTAATTGTTGAAGCAACTGCTCAAAATTTGTTGGATGTAAATTCGTTTATGTCGGTAAACCTAAGGGGTTTTAAACAATTAAATAAGAAAGCCAGCTTATCTTATTTTGCGCAATTAAATTACAATCGAAATTATTATACCAATAACTTCTTAACCAACTCACCTTGGTACGTGGGCTATTTTGATGATAGAAAATCTATTGAAGTAGGTCAAATTAGTGGAAATGTTATTGGTATTAATGGTTTTGGAAAAGGTATTAAGGGCTCTTATTCCTATTTAGAGAAACATAAAACTGGTGGTTTTTATGTAAAATCTCCAGGTTTTTTTGGACCAGTTAGAACAGAATCTTATGGCTTATTTCATACCTATACACATAATGAGTACTTTAACATTACTGGTAAGTTTGGTCGACAAACCGCGTATGCAAGTAATAGATCAATCAATTCGTTTTCATTATTACCAAACTTTAACATTCAACGAAAACACTTCTTTAGTTTACTGGGAGCGATGACTGTTAGACAGGATTACAATATTAACACCCCCTCTGATCCTTTTTATGGTTATTTAGTTGGTGGTAATTATTCGAGCCAATTTTTTCAGAAAAAGCTAAAATTTAACATAGGGTCTAGATATAATGATAGAAACTTTAGTACTGGTGCATTTAAACGTCTGAGCATCAACCAAAGAACCGGTTATCACATCAACGAAAAATGGGATTCATACTTATCAACTAATTACCAAAACATACAAACTTACAATACCATAACTACTTTACCTGGTTATAGACAAGAAATGTTGTTTAATAACTTAATCTTTACTACCAGAACTGAAAGAGGTTCTTATCAACCAGGAGTTTATTACGATTATAGAGATTATCTTTCGAGCCGAATTCATGCTCGAGGAGTATCATTTAGATATTCTACCTTTAATTTTTTACAAAACTTCTTAGTTTCTGCATTTGTTAAAACGGGTTATACTGTTCCAATAGATTTTGAAGACAGAAAAAACTATTACACTTTTGAATTCTCTTCTTTAATGCGTTATAGAGTTTGGAATTTCACTACTCGATACAATTACGGAGCACTTTCTACAACTGCATTTAATACTCAAGCCTATAGAGGTATAACTCCTCAAATGGTAAGATTATCGTTACAAAACCAACACCAATTTAAAAACAAACATTTGGTTTTAGAGTCGAACGTAATTTATAACTACGGTAATGTTTTTAGTAACCATAGCATAGGTTTTTTTCCAGAAATATTCTATTTTACTAACAATGGTTGGAGATTTAGTTTAAGAGGCAACTACACCTTTAACACAAGTAATTACGGCTCTATTTATTCTACCGATACGCTTGTTATTGCAAACTTTGATGAAAACGAACGTAAATTTTTACAAAATTTTACAGTTGGTGCAACAGTAAAAAAAGAATTTGGTATTCCAATTCCGTTTATTAAAAAAACTGCGGCATCTATCGATTTTATTTCTTTCTATGACATCAACGGAAATGGAATTCAAGAAAAAGACGAGCCCACCATTGAAAACGTAGTGATAAGAATGGGTGCAAAAGAAGTTATCACCAACAATAAAGGACAAGCAGAAATTAAAAACATTCCGAAAGACACCTACCCTTATTTTGTAAAGGCACTTAATGAATTACAAGGTTGGTTTCCTGATGTAAAAGATTCGTTGATGGTAATTGCCGATAATAAACAATACATTCCTTTTGTTAGAGGTGTTAAAGTTTATGGAGACGTTGTTTTAGACAGACAAAAAATTGCAGTTGCAGATACATCAAAACCATTCGATTTATCTAAAATAAAAATAACTGCTACCAATGGTAAAACCTACAATACATTAACGGATGTTAAAGGTAAATTTGAATTCTACATGCCTAATGGAGAATACATCATTACTATGGATGAAAGTATTTTAGGGAACAAGTACAAACTGTCTAGAAACAATATCCCTTTAACATTGAAAAATACTCAAGATGGAGTTTATGTTTCGTTCTATGTAGTAGAAAACAGGAAAAAAGTGGTGGTAAAAGAATTTGGCACACCTACTGACGGAAATTAAGTCTATAAAAAATTTATGAAAAATAAACATATCGGATTATTAGTGTTGTTAATCACATTATCAGCATTTACTTTAGTTAAAGGTCAAAAATTATTTCCTGATACACTTCCTAATACATTACCAGATAGATTTAGAATAGTATTAGATATGGATAGTGTTAGTTTTTACACAAAACATAAAAAAGAAGCTAAAGCGAATCTTGATAATAGTCTTTTATATTTAAATCAATTTTCAAAAAAAGATATTTTCGAAAGTGGCACAATAGCATATAACTATGAAATAATTGAAAATTATTTAAATGAAATTGTAAAAAAGATAACTCCAAAAGAACTTATCGAAAAATACAATATACATGTATATCCATCTAAAGAAACTGAAATAAATGCCTATGCAATGTATGATGGATCAATTATGTTTAACATACATAATTTTATCTACCTTAACAATGAAGCTGAAGTTGCTCATATATTGGCTCACGAAGTAGGTCATCAAATTCAAGAATATAATGCGACTGATGAATGGCTTGCATATATGAATTCAGGCATTTTTAGTGATAAAAAAAGAAAATTCGAAAAAGCAAGTCAAAATGCAGAAATAGATGCTGATTATAAAGCAGCCATAATGTTAACTGCTTCTGGTTATAATAATGAAGCAGGAATATCAGTAGAAGAGTTGTTTTTAAAACTTGAGACGAACTTAAAAAACTACAAAGGTTATCATTCAAGAAATTACTTAAAAACTCATCCACCATCAAAGAATAGATTGGACAGTTTAAAAACATGGATTATCGATTTAAATGGAGGGTCTAATTACCTAGTAGACAGCATCTTATTTAACAAAATTAAGGATGAATCTAGACTTCACTCACTAAAATACTCATTAGAAACTCATAATTATTTTAATTGTTTAGAAATTGCATTTGAAGGTTATTTGGCTGAAGGAAAAGAAAATTATGCATATTATATAGCTGAATCAGGGAGAAGACTTTTATACACTAATAAATTAAAAATAAACAACATCATGTTTTCAAACTACTATAAAGGCATGGTAGATAAAAACTTCATAGATATTATTAATAAAAAAATATATTTAACACCCGCAAGCGATAGTATCATTAGCTATTTAAAAAATCAACGATTATATGTGACAAAAAATTTCTTTGATTTCTTTTTTAACGTAGTGACTGAAGAGAATAATAAAGAAATACTCTTAACTAAAGGACTGTATGAATACAATAAGAGTAAAGGAAAAAAAACTAACTATTTAAATAATTATGTTTTAAAAAATGGAACATATTCAAAATTTATAAATGAATTACTAAATCCAATCGACTATGGGGAACTGAAAGCACTTTATGTTTTTAATTCCATAACTACAATAAATTGTTCTGGGAAAAAACCAATTAAATTATTTTTTTTAGAAAAAAATCTTATTCACCAATTTGACAGCTTAGCAAGAGAAACTTTTTTAAAAAAATGTTTCGTTAAAAATAAAGAAGTGAAAAATGCAAATAGCCACATAAATTCTAATCTTCAAGAAACATTATTTCTAAAGAACTTATCGAACTTATTATTTATAAAAATAAAACCTAAACATAAATTATCTATATTATCACCTGAATTAGGCAACTATTTATGCACAAACAAATATACATCTTTACAATATGATGATTTCTACTACCAAACTTGTGTTAATACAGAATTAAGTATTGCTTTAGGGATATTAACAGGTATTTCTCCGACACCAACATTATATCAAACTAAAACAATAGAATATAATAAAAATAAAAAAATTATTTTAGGAAAAATAAAACTTTCAGCAGGTCATTTAACTTTATCTCAATATAAAATAAGGTTATCTAATGCAATACTAAAAAGCAAACATTCGTAATTAACAAAAAAACTCTTCGTTAAAATTTACCAAATAAAGCTCTTTTTTAGCTCTAGTAATTGCAGTATATAACCAACGCAAATACTCCATATTAATCATTTCTTCGGTTAAGTACCCTTGCTCAACAAATACCACGTCCCATTGTCCACCTTGCGATTTGTGGCAAGTAACCGCATTAGCAAATTTTACTTGTAACGCTTGGTAATAAGGGTTTTGACGAATCAATTCATTACGTTTTTTACGATTAGGTTCATAACTATATTCTTCAGAAACAGCTTCGTACAGTTCTTTAAATCGTGTCGGCGAAAGGGAAGATGACTCAGACAAAATACTTTCCAATAATATTTTTACCTCTAAATCTGGCTCATTGGGGTAATCAATCATTCTTACCATTACATTTACAAAACGGAAACCGTACAGCTCTTCCTCCCCCCTAATTCGTAATATTTCAACAATATCACCGTTAGCAATAAATCCAGCTTTTGAAGAATCTTCTAGCCAGAAATAATTGTTTTTTACTACCATCAAATAATCGCCAGAAGCGATTTCATCTTCCAGCCATTTAATTCTTGCACGTATTTGTAAATTAAAAATATTTGCTCGCTTATTACTTCTGCAAATTACCATACAGTTTTCCTCACCATATTTCGAGTAAGCATCGCTTAAAGCATCTTCTAATTCAACTCCAGTGATTTTAATAACATCTTTATACTTCTCGTTAGTCTCCAATAAAGGTAGTTGGTAATTGTTGTTTGAAATTTTACCTCGTATAGAAGTTGCTAAATTTAATATACCCGAATTTTTAGTTTGACGAACCACTTCATTCAATTCGAAAAATTCTAAATTCAATTGGTACGATTGATACAAGAAATCTTCATCCAATGCAGGACTCACATCCATACCAACAGGCGGTAACTGAGCCACATCACCAATTAAAATTAACTTACAATTGATACCCGAATAGACATAACTCAGTAAATCGTCCAACAAACTTTTGCTTTCGCCCCAACTTACTGATGTTAACCCTGCCCCATCACCTATCATAGAAGCTTCATCAACCAAAAAAATAGCATTTTGAAACTTATTTTCTTTTATTGAAAACCGAGTATAACCATCACCACCAGAACGCAACTGGTAAATCATTTTATGAATGGTGTAAGCTGGTTGATTCGAATAATTAGATAGCACCTTAGCTGCTCTTCCTGTTGGAGCTAGCAAGACTGGCGTAAAATTAAACTCCGGCAATGTTTTTACCAAAGCTCCAATGATAGACGTTTTACCTGTACCAGCATAACCCTTTAGCACAAACGTGTGTTTTTTAATGGTCGAAAATGCAAAATCAACTAATTCGCCAATAACCTTTTGCTGATTTTTGGTTGGCTTGTGCTTAAAATTGGCAAGAAGTGAATTAAAAAATAAGTTGTGCATGTGTAAAACGAAAGGTTAAAGTTACCGTTAATTCTAAATAATGCCCCTTTAAATAATTGATAATATTATTCCCATATTAATTTTAAGTTTAGATTACCAAGAGCATAAAAAAAATTGTAGATTTGTGAGTAATTAAAAAAACACCAATAAAATAAACTTATGAAATTAGTTATTCAACTTGTTCTTATTGTTGCCTCAGCATTTATGGGCTATTTAATTTATGATAGCATTAATAGTAAAATTGAGTTAGAAAAAGAAGTTAAACACAGAAAAGCTGTTGTTATTGAACGTTTGGAGCAAATAAAAGAAGCTCAAATAAGTTATAAAAAAGTGCGTGGTGAGTACGCTAAATCTTTTGATCAATTAAGAGATTTTTTAGAAAACGATTCGTTAATTGTAGTTAAAGCTATTGGAGTTGTGCCAGATAGTTTATTAGGACAAGAAGCTAAAGCACTTGCAATGGGTATTATTGTTAGAGATACTAGTAAAATTGCTGTAAGAAATGAAATGTTCAAAGAAAATTTCCAACAAGTAGTTGATTCTCTTTCGATCATTCCATTTTCTGGTGGCTCAAATTTTTCAATTAACTCTGGTGAGGTTGAAAAAGGTAAAGTAAAAGTGAAAGTATTTGAAGTTACTGCTCCTTACAAAGAAATTTTTAAAGGTTTAAAAACAGACAACGAAGGTATCGACATGAACCAAGCATTAATTTTAGGTTCTATGACTGAACCTTCGATAAATGGTAACTGGGATTAAGATATTCTAATAAATAGATAAAAAAGGATATGAAATTCATATCCTTTTTTTTTAACTTTATTTCACCAAATGGCAAGTTTTCAGAAACATACTTCATTTTTTGATAAATCATTTTCCGATTTAAAAACGTCCGATTACCAATTGTTTTTACAAGTAAGTAAAAATGGATTAAGTTATACCATTTTTAACCCTGAAACCAATACTTTTATTGGCATAGAGAGCTATATGTTTAACGACATTTATAACGATTACTCGTTGTTGTCGCCACTGCTAGCTTTATTAAACCAAACGACTTTACTTCAAAAAAAATTTAAAAAAATAGTCGTTTCATACGTAAACAATAGAGTTACGTTAATACCAAAACCCATCTTTCAAGCCAACAATTTAAAAGTTTACCACCAATTTAATTTTGCTCAGCAAGACGAAGACATTTTTAAAAGTGATTTTTTAATCAATCTTTCGGCTTACAATGTTTATAGTATTCCTGATTATATTGTAAATGCATTTAACAATTTATCTAACGTTGTATTTCATCACTTTTCAACGGCTTTAATCGAATCTTCATTACTACTTGCAAAAAAATCGAAAACACCTGTTATTGTTGAAGTACATGTGTTGCCCAATTCATTTCAAATTACGGTTGTAAAAAACCAACAACTTGAATTGTATAATACATTTAACTATCAAACTAGTGAAGATTTTATTTATTATTTGCTGTTTGTGTTAAATCAATTAAACATTAAAAACGATGAAACTACCATTCGTTTAACTGGCGAAGTGGATAAAAATTCTGCTATTTACGATATGCTTTTCAAATACATCAAAACCATTGAGTTTTGCGAGCTGCCAAACGACTTAAACTACAGCTATGTTTTTGAGCAAACTCAAAAACATTACCATTATGCACTTTTCAACTTGTACCTGTGCGAATAATTTCAGGCTCACATAAAGGTAAAACAATTGTAGCTCCAAAGAATTTACCCGTTCGACCCACTACCGATTTTGCAAAAGAAGCTCTTTTTAATATTCTCGAAAATAATTTTGAGCTAGACGAATTGCATGTGCTGGATTTGTTTAGCGGAACAGGTAATATTAGTTACGAATTTGCTTCGAGAGGAGCAAAAACCATAACCTCAATCGATCAAAACTTCAATTGCTACAACTTTATTAAACGAACATCAAAAGAGTTGAACTTGTCTGCTATTCAAGTTTTTAAAGCTGATGTATTTAAATTTTTAGCGAAAAATGCTCAACAATACGATTTTATATTTGCCGACCCTCCTTACGATTTAAAAAACATTAACGAAATAGCCCAATTGGTTTTCGACAATACGATTTTAAAAGAAAATGGTTGGCTCATTGTTGAACATGATAAACGAACAGATTTAAAAAATCATCCCAATTACGTTCAAACCAGAAAATATGGCAACGTTAACTTTAGCATCTTTAAAAATATCCCTTAATGTTGAGTTAAACCCTTTATGTCAAACATCATTACATACAAATCCATCTGGAAAATTGCTTTTCCAATCATTATTAGTGGTATTGCCCAAAATGTAGTTAATGTTACCGATACTGCATTTTTAGGCCAAGTTAGTAATGCTGCTTTAGGAGCTGCAGGTAATGCTGGTATTTTTTATTTTGTAATGATAATTACGGGGATGGGGTTTACCACAGGTGCACAAATTATTATTGCCCGTAGAAATGGTGAGAAAAATTATTCGCAAATTGGTCGTGTGCTCGACCATACCTTTTATTTTATTATACCTTTTGCATTTCTTTTATTTTTTCTTGTTCAAATTTTTTCAGCCAATTTTTTCGACCTCATTACCCAATCTGAAAACATTAAAACACTCGCCAACGAATATATTAATACTCGAATGTGGGGTGTGTTGTTTGCCTTTTTAAATTTTGCGTTTATTGCATTTTATGTAGGCATTACCAAAACCCGAATTTTAAGTTATGTTACCATTTTAATGATGTTAATAAATGTAGTGTTAGATTACATTTTAATATTTGGTCATTTTGGTTTTGAACCTATGGGAGTTAAAGGAGCGGCTTTAGCATCAGTAATATCCGAACTTTTTGCTTTTGTGTTTATTGTTGTTTACACCTTAAAGAACATTGATTTGACACAATACAATTTATTCAAGTTTCAGGCTTTCAATTTCGATATTTTTAAACGACTATTTAATGTAAGTAGCCCCATTATGCTACAAAACTTTATGTCGTTAAGCTCGTGGTTTATCTTTTTTATGATTATTGAAAAAATGGGCGAAACCGAACTAGCCATTTCACACATTGTTAGAAGCATTTACATGGTTTTAATGATTCCGTTATTTGGTTTTAGCAATGCTACCAACTCGCTTGTAAGTAACTTAATTGGTGAAGGCAGAAGCAATGAAGTGTTTACCTTAATTAAAAAAATAATATTCATGAGCTTAGGTTTTACGTTTGTGTTATCAGCCATAAGCTATTTTATACCAGAATTTTTAGTGAGTTTTTACACCAATAATCCCGAACTCATTTCGCAGACTACCAGCACCTTGCATGTTATTAATTTTACCATGTTTTTCTTTTGCATTTCCTTTATCTTATTTAATGGTGTAACAGGCACAGGAAACACCAAAACTTCCATGCTAATTGAAGGAACCAATATTGCCATTTACATCAGTTCGGCATATTACATCGCTATTACTTTGCAATCGAGTTTACCTGTGGTTTGGGCTTCCGAATTTATCTATTTTGGGTTTTTAGGCTTGTTCTCTTTTCTCTATTTAAAATTTGGGAATTGGACTAAAAAAGAAATATAATCGTTGATAGATAGTTATTATATTTACACTATGATGAAACACAACTTTATAAAAACACTTACTTTTTTTGTTGGTATGTTAAGCATTGTTTTACTAAATGCACAAACTTATGGACCTGGAAATAAATCGGGGGGACTATACCGAACAAATGATGACATACTCGACAAAGGTTGGTTTTTTGGTGTTGGGGCAACTTACATGATGCCATACAGCAGAGTTACAGAAACCATTGAAAGCACCGATAGCATTACAGGAGCGAGATATTCTGATTTTTATGCCGCACAACCAAAAAATACTTTTGCAAAAAGTTTTACCACTCAATTTGGTCCTTTTTTAGAAGTAGGTAAATTTAGAATGACTGGCAAACGATTTATTAACTACATGGATTATGGGTTATCGTACAAATGGTTCCGTGGTGGCGAAAACTTTACACATACCAGTAAAATAAACGATGTAGTTTTGGGTACAAGTGCTACTCGTGGTACATTTAGCGACCACGGTTTATCGGGTAATTTTAATCTCGGATATCGTTACGATAGAAACGACAAAACATTTTTTGTAAACGGAATTGGACTTAATCTCGATTATTTAATTATCACTTCTCGTGATGGTGGAGGAGTAATACCAACACAAGAACAAAAATTTACCAACTCGTTAATTGGTGAAATGCACTACTTTTTTGGATTTGGGATAAAAACCAACAAACGATTGATTATTATGCCAATGATAGAAACTCCTATTTTGGCACTATACCCGTTTAACCACATTGTTTCAACCCACGATTATTTTAATACCAGACATCGACCAGTATTTATAAAAATACGTTTCATGTTCTTAAAGAAAGGCTCTACATCTTGCCCTGCAGTGTATAACCCCATGGGTATCGATCCAAAAACATTTCAACCAGATCAAACGAAATAATTGGAATAACATGATTAAATTTGAGATATACACATAGTGCGAATAAAGTGCATATGCACTTTATTCGGATGTTAGGTGCAATTTCTTATTCTCTTCTTTAGTTTTTTAACTTTGTCACTTCCTTAAAAAAAGAAAAGCCCTTTATCTGATACTTTCGGAGCGAGAGATGATGATTCTTCTCTGCTTTCTTTACGCAAAAATAGTTTAGTTACTTATGGCTTACAGTTTTCGATAGCGTTTGCTTTTGGTGGTTTCTAAAAGTTTGTAGCAAACAGTTTGCACTATTTTTCCTATTGGTAAGCTAACCAACTTTTTTTACGCTCTGTTGCTCCTGTGGTATTGCTGCTATGCTCGTAGTTTCTCTCTCTTTCGGGCTGACCTTTAAGCTGCTTTTCTGCTACACTCCTACCCGTTACTTATTTACTTTTTCCCCTTCGGATTTTGAGGCGTTGGCTTTAAAATAAAAGCACCTAACATTCAATATATTGCATTTTTTTGTTGCTAACTGTTCTGCTTTTTGCGGCTTAGGTGGTTTGCTCCATTCATTTTGTAGGTGCGTACTTGTTGGTGGCAAATTTCAACTTTGCTTGTAGGGATTTTTAAGTTTTATTTTTACTTATTTCCTTCTCTGCTAAATGGGGTTTTTACAAAATTTCATTACTTTGGTAGTCTTAAACAACTAAAAACGCAACATATTGTGGCGTTGTCCCCATTAAAAAAATGACGATTGAAGAATTAAATAGCGAACTTAATAAATTAGGCGTTTCTGACGATAGATATTATCTGCACGGACTTTTCGGTTCGACTGACGACAACGACAAAATCGCATTGACTGTAAAAAAGGGAAATTACATGATTGAATATGAAGTCTATTACAGAGAACGTGGTGAAAAACATTCTACACGGACATTCACGACAGAAACAGAAGCTTGTGAATACGTATTGCACAAAATTCAGGAAGAACTAACGATTGAAAAAGTCAGAGACATTATTGGACTTGATGGTATGACTGTTAATGAGAGACTTTGGGAGACGGGATTAATGGACGAATTTGACAAGACTAAAAAAAAGAACAAAACGCGAGCCGCGCAGATTTTAAGAATTATACGAGTGGACGAACCTTCAATCAAGAAAATATTGAAATTGAAATAAAAAAAACGGCATACAACAATAACTAAAAATCATAGTCAGCCTTCGGGATGGCAACGCTTTTTAGCCTAAACGTTATAAATTCTAAAACTACTCCTTAATAAACTTCAGCTGTTGTTTACCCAAATCACTGGTAATTTCTAATAAATAAACCCCTTTTGCCAAATGGCTTATTGGTACAGTTAATTTATTGGTATTGCTTAATTGTTGAGAAAGCACCATTTTACCCGAAACATCTTTAATATTAAGCACTCCGTTTTGCAACAACTCGTCCAACTCAATGGTTAACGCCTTAATTGCAGGATTAGGGTAAACTTTAATACCTCCAATATTGGTTTCACTAATTGAAGTTAAAAAATCAACATTTACAAATTCGGTATTGACTACCGAAACATTGTAAGCACTATCAATAACTATCGAATTAATTCTACCTGCTGGTGTTCCTTCGTACCGAATATCGTCGGTTGGGTTTTGCCCTACTGTAATTAACGCCGAAGCTGTTCTGTTTTTATACACCATAACATCGTTAAATGCTGTGGCGCAATTTCCTGTACGCAACGAAATATAATTACCTGCTGTTAACGGGCTAACATCTGCCCATGAACTAATAAACACATCGTTAACATAAACATCGGTTTGCCCATTCGTTTTATCGTAAACAACCTTTACATCATAATTTTGGGAGGTGTTAAATGTAAATGGAACTTCTTTCTTTAAAGAAAAGGTATCGTTAACTACTTTATAAAACTGAAGTTTTGAATCGTTTTGTCTGAACCAAACAAAATACGAATTACCACGATTGGTTAAACTAGCATCATCGCACATGTAATGAAACCCTGTTCGTTTATTTGCTGCTATACTTGTAATATTAAACTTGTAGTTATATAAATATTTAGTGGCATTATTCTGATTGCATGAAGCGTAAGAGTTGGTATTCCCATTACTCTCGTCCAATTGCGCATAACCAAAAGCATTTGTACTCCAACTACCAGAAACCTCAGTCCAAGTTAAAGCGGTTGAACTACCCTGAAAATTAAAAAATCCATTTTGCTCGTTTGATAACCAACTAACCCCATCAAAATCTGTTACTTGATAAAAACGATGTTTTACTCCACTGCCACCAACATTATCGGCGTCGGTAAAGTTGCTCGTAAAATCATCGTATTCAGGATTTGAAGTTGCAGCTATTGCTGTGGTAGGTTTTATGGTGTCTTGTATGCAATAATAATTGGCATTAAAACCTGGTTTTGTTGTAGCTCCATCCGATGTAAACCTAAAAGTAATTGCCCCTGTTGATGAATTAAAAACAGGAGGAAAAGTAGTTCCTGTAAAAGGACTTCCTGCTAATTGTGGCGAGGCAGTTGTTGGTCCATCATAAATGTATAAATAATCGAAATTGGTTTCCACATCAAACGATGTAAACGTTAAATTAATGCTCGAAGCTCCTGTTGGAGCAATGGTCCACGTATAGTTTTCGTTATCGTTATAATTCTTGGTTGGACCTCCAAAATCATGTATAATTCCTGAACAAGGCGAAACATAACAATTGGTCATGTAATCATTTAAACCATCCCAAAACTGATTGTACCCGTCATCGTAACCCAACGCCCAAATGCCCATACCACCAATACCAGTATTGTTGATGTGGTCTAAACGTTTGTAAAAATTATCTTCAAGTGTAATAAAACATTGTCGTGTACCGCCATTGTTAAAGACAAAAACATCAGAATAACTATCTACTTCTTGTTGATGATTTCCTGCTGAATAATAACCGTTTAGATTATCTTTTACATCGTTGTAAAACCGAGCCACCCCATTTGCTGTTGCACCCGATGGAACTGTTGTACTTGATGTTGGCCACTCTCTACCATAATAAGGCAATCCCATAATAAGCTTATTTGATGGACAACCTTTATTTAAATAGTAGGTAATTGATTTTGATAAATTGTAATTGTAGGTTGTTGAGTAATGATAAAGTGGATCGTTTGGACCAGCAGTAGTACTTCCTGTCCAATAATAATCGTAACCCATTACAATAAATTTATCTACTGCATTCGACATGATAGCAAAATCAAACACATTGTTCCAATCAACCGCATACAACACCGTACTCACATCCGAGCCAGGAATAGCAGCATGAAACTGATTGGCTAAATCAACCATAAAATTGGCAAAATTGGTTTTTTGTGAAGCTGGTAAACCTTCAAAATCAATATTTACACCATGTGCACCTCTCGACTGTACGAGATTAATTAAATTGGTAATTAAGGTTTGTTTGGCTGTTGGGCTTGCAAAAAATGTAGCATGACTAGAAAACAATGTTACACACAAAGTAACTTTGGTATTTCCTGAAGCCAATGCTGCAGTTACAGCTGCACTTGTTGCCCAACCATGTGTTGAGTTTGCATTTCCTGTTGCTGCATCTACCTCATAACTAAAAAATGACATGTGGCTTAACAAATTCCAATCGTAATTTAAATAGGCATTTCCAACCCAATAAGGATGCCACCCGTAAACCACTTTATTTAAATTACACGTTGCCTTATTGGTGGCAGGTTTTATAGCAGCTTTAGTATTTTGCTCATAGTAATTGGCATCAGCATTACCCAAACTGTTGTAATACTCCAACTGTTCTTGATGAACCGATTTTTGGGAATAAACAAAAGTTGTTATTGTAAGTAGAAAAAACGTGTATAGTAGCCTCATCTTATTGTATAATAATATTTTAAGCTAAGGTAATAAATTATTATGATTTAATATTCTTCACTACTTATTGTAATGTTTAACTTTGTAAAACTTTAATTTTTTGCAATATGAACAACAAAAAAGTAGCTTTATTAATTCTTGATGGCTGGGGTTGTGGTAACAAAACTAAATCGGACGCCATTTATAATGCAAATACTCCTTTTTACGACAGTTGTTTAGAAAAATACCCTCACTCCTATTTAAAAACGTTTGGTGGTTTTGTTGGTTTGCCTGATGGTCAAATGGGTAATTCAGAGGTTGGTCATTTAAACATTGGTGCAGGACGAGTGGTTTACCAAGATTTTGCAAAAATTAACAAAGCTGTTACCGAAAATACCATTGCAAAAAATGAAGAATTGTTAGCGGCGTTTAATTATGCCAAAACAAACAAAGTGAATGTTCATTTTTTAGGCTTGGTCTCCGACGGCGGAATCCATTCACACCAAAACCATTTGTATAAATTGTGTGAATTAGCCAATCAACATCAAGTGCCTAATGCTTTTATTCATGCGTTTACCGATGGTAGAGATTGCGACCCAAAAAGTGGTTTAGGTTTTATCGAAATTTTGGAAAAAAACATACAAAACACCAATTGTAAATTGGCTACAGTTGTCGGCAGGTATTATGCCATGGACAGAGACAACCGTTGGGAGCGTGTTAAATTAGCCTACGATTTAATGGTTCATGGAGAAGGTGAAAAATCAGCCAATTTAATTGAAAATGTAAAAACATCTTACCAAAACAATGTTACCGACGAATTCATCAAACCATTGATAAAAGTTGACGCTAACAACAATCCAATTGGAATTATACAACCAAACGATGTGGTGATTTGTTTTAATTTTAGAACGGACCGTTGCCGAGAAATTACAACCGTGCTTACCCAACAAGACATGCACGAATACAACATGAACACCTTGCCGTTGTATTACGTAACCATGACAAATTACGACAAAACCTTTAAAAATATACACATACTTTACGACAAAGATAATTTAACCAATACATTGGGTGAGGTGTTAGAAAAAAACAATAAAACTCAAATTAGAATTGCCGAAACCGAGAAATATCCACACGTTACTTTTTTCTTTTCGGGTGGACGAGAAAAACCCTTTATTGGCGAAAAACGAATTTTAGTGAATTCACCAAAGGTGGCAACTTACGATTTACAACCAGAAATGAGTGCTGAAGAAGTAACCACTTCCATTTTAACTGAAATTGAAAAAGCCGAAACCGATTTTATCTGTTTAAACTTTGCCAATCCTGATATGGTTGGGCACACAGGCGTTTACGAAGCCATTATAAAAGCAGTAGAAAAGGTTGATAATTCGGCAGAACGCATTGTTAAATTAGGTTTAGAAAAAGGCTATTCGTTTATTATTATTGCCGACCACGGTAATGCCGATTTTGCGATAAATGATGATGGTAGCCCAAACACTGCCCATTCAACGAATTTAGTTCCTTGCATTTTAATTGATAACGATTACAAAAAAATAAAAGATGGTAAACTGGCTGATGTTGCTCCTACCATTTTAAAATTATTAAATATTCAACCATCAGCAGAAATGGATGGAGAATGTTTAATTTAGTTTCTTTAAAAAACATACAAAATAAGATATGAATACCATTCAAAACTACATTCAACAAAACAAAGAACGTTTTATTAACGAATTGATTGATTTGTTAAAAATACCATCGGTAAGTGCCGATAAAGCTTATAAAAATGATGTAGTAAAAACTGCTGAAGAAGTAAAAAAACGATTAATTGAAGCTGGTGCTGATAACGTAGATATTTGCGAAACTGCTGGCTACCCAATTGTATATGCCGATAAAATTATTGACGCAAAACTACCAACTGTTTTGGTTTACGGACATTACGATGTTCAACCTGCCGACCCTATCGAACTATGGACTAGTCCTCCATTTGAGCCCGTAATCAAAAAAACAGACTTACACCCTGACGGAGCTATTTTTGCTCGTGGTGCTTGCGACGATAAAGGACAAATGTATATGCACGTTAAGGCATTTGAGTTGATGATGAAAACCAACACTTTGCCATGCAACGTTAAGTTTATGATTGAGGGTGAAGAAGAAGTTGGTTCTGAAAATCTTGGCACATTTGTAAAACAAAACAAAGCCAAATTAAAGGCTGATGTTATCGTTATTTCCGATACTGGTATTATTGCCAACGATGTACCTTCTATAACTACTGGTTTAAGAGGTTTAAGTTATTTAGAAGTTGAAGTTACTGGTCCAAACCGTGATTTACACTCAGGATTATATGGTGGAGCAGTTGCAAACCCTATCAATACCTTAACTAAAATGATTGCTTCGTTAACCGACGAAGACAATCACATTACCATTCCTGGTTTTTATGATAAAGTGGAAGAATTAAGTGCTGCCGAACGTGCTGAAATGGCAAAAGCACCTATTTCTGACGAAACATATTTAAAATCGTTAGAAATTGCAGCTGTTCAAGGGGAAAAAGGTTACAGCAGTTTAGAACGTGTTTCCATTCGTCCAACATTAGATGTAAACGGAATTTGGGGTGGCTACATTGGCGAAGGTGCTAAAACAGTTTTACCATCAAAAGCTTATGCTAAAATATCCATGCGTTTGGTTCCTCACCAAATTTCTGATGAAATAACGGAATTGTTTACCAAACATTTTGAAAACATTGCTCCAAAATCGGTTAAAGTAAAAGTAACACCTCACCACGGCGGGACTCCTTATGTAACGCCAATTGATTTTAACGGCTATGTTGCTGCTAAAAAAGCAATGGAAGAAACTTTTGGGAAATCACCAATTCCAGTTCGTAGCGGTGGTAGTATTCCTATTGTTGCTTTATTCGAGCAAGAATTAGGTTTAAAATCGGTATTAATGGGCTTTGGTTTAGATTCGGATGCAATCCATTCTCCAAATGAGCATTATGGCATATTCAATTACTTAAAAGGTATTGAAACCATTCCATTGTTTTTCAAATATTTTGCAGAGCTTAAATAATTTACTTGTGTCAAAAAAGGTTTATCCATCTGTCATACTGAGCTTGTCGAAGTATCTTTCAATTTTTGTATTGATGCTATCACTTTTTTCATGCTTTAAATACGAAGATGTTCAAATATTAGAAGTAACGAATATTCGAGTGTTAGATTTAACCACCAAAAAAATTGAAGTTGGTATTGATATGCACATTGTAAACCCAAACAACTATAAAATAAGCATTACCGATTCTGATTTAGAATTGATGATTAAAAACAAAAAAATTGGTACAGCAAAAATTAAAGAGAAAATTGAGCTGCCAAAAAAGTCAGATCAAGTTCATCACGTTTCAATAATTACCGATACAAAAGACATTGTTAGTGGTGCAATTCCTGTCTTGTTGGGACTAATGTTTGATGATAGTATTGAACTACAAGTGAAAGGAGAAATTAGAGCAAAAGCTAAATCCATCAGTAAAAATTTCCCAGTCGATTTTAAGGAACGAGTGAAGTTGAATAAATAATTATTTTTCAACTCTGTAATCTTTAGTCTTGTTTAATGGGTCAATATTTAATAAGATACACATGTGATAATAAACATGCGGTAAATTATATACAAATTGTTCTGGAACTTCAAAAAAATGCTCTACACAAACTGCAAAAAATTCATGCATATTTACAGATGCATACTCCCTTAAAAAATTATCGTCACTTCTTTTCATTTGGTCAAATTCTCTTGCTCCTACTGCTTCCCACTCTTCAATATATTTGTAAAAATTCATGTCAAATTCTTCAGCATGACTAATTGTTAATTTTAAAGCGTGAGCAAACTCATGCAATGCCAAGTTATATTTATCACTAGGATAAATAAAACCATGTTCAACATGTTGCCAACTCAACTGCATATTGCCTTCTGGTGGAGTTCCTCCTCTTAATCTTTTGTTAATAATTCTATTGTAAAAGACTGTTGGATAAATGACAAAACCTTTAATGTTATCCATCAAATAATGCTCTAAACCAAATGTTAACTGAATTGCAGCACCTGAAATAACATTTTTCATTTCCTCAGTCACAACACATCCATCCTCACCAATAAATCGTTTTTGATATTTAAAATGATTCAATCGATGTATAAACTTTGCCTTACCATTTAGAGATAAATTCTTAAAAAAATGTAATTGCTTACTTAACAATAAATCTAAACTATCGTACTCACTTCTACTAATAGAATTCTGCCATTTTATTTTATTGTAATAAAATGCTGGTATAGCATTTTTACCATAAATCAAATATGCCACATAAAGAAACCCTAGAGGAGAGAAAAATAGAAATAAAATAAACCATACCATTTACCAAAAATAGCATTTTACCCCCAACATTGTTTTCATTAATTTAGTCAATCATCTAACCAAATACATTTTGATAAAATACGGCTGTTATTTTTTTGTACTTATTACCTTTACACATTGCAAAAACACCGACACAAAACCTAACTCTAACTTAATGAAAGATACCACTACACATAAACACACCAACGAATTAATTCACGAAACCAGCCCTTATTTGTTGCAACATGTACACAACCCAGTAAACTGGTATGCTTGGAACGACGAAACCTTAGAAAAAGCCAAAAAAGAAAACAAATTATTGTTGATTAGTATTGGTTATTCTGCTTGTCATTGGTGTCATGTAATGGAGCACGAATCGTTCGAAAACGAAGAAGTTGCAGCAATTATGAACCAACATTTTGTTTGTATAAAAGTAGATAGAGAGGAACGCCCCGATATTGACCAAATTTACATGAATGCTGTTCAGTTAATGACTGGACAAGGTGGTTGGCCACTGAATTGTTTTGCACTACCAAACGGAGAACCATTTTATGGTGGTACCTATTACCAAACTAGTCAGTGGAAACATATTTTAGAAGCCATTGCTGAAGAATTCACCAACAATCCGCAAAAAGTGATTGACTACGCTGCTGAATTAACCAAAGGTGTAAAAACCAGCGAAATTCTACCAAAAATCACACACAACAATCCTTTTAATATGGATGTACTGGATGTTGCTGTAAACCGTTTTAAAACCAATTTTGATTTTACCGAAGGAGGAACGAACCGAGCACCAAAATTCCCGTTACCAAACAATTACGAGTTTTTGTTAGATTATTACTACCACACCAAAAGCAACGATATTTTAGCTTTTGTGGATTTAACATTAACCAAAATGGCTTATGGTGGAATTTACGACCAAATTGGTGGTGGTTTTGCACGTTATTCAACCGATAGTTATTGGAAAGCTCCTCATTTTGAAAAAATGTTGTACGACAATGCACAACTGGTATCGCTGTATGCAAAAGCTTACCAACTACACAAAAATCCATTATACAAACACGTGGTTTACCAAAGTTTAGCTTTTGTTGAGCGAGAAATGACTGCAAAAAATGGAGCTTTTTATTCAGCTTTAGACGCTGATAGTGAAGGTGAAGAAGGTAAATTTTATGTTTGGAGCAAAGAAGAATTAGAAACTTTATTAAAAGATGATTTTTCTTTAGTAGAAACTTATTACAATGTAAATTACGATGGAAAATGGGAAGGACATTATATTCTATTGAGGAAAGAAAATGATGAGGCTATTGCCAAAAAGTTTAAGATTTCTGTTGAAGAATTAAACAAGAAAATAGGAACTATCAATACCTTATTATTAGAAACTCGAAGCAAAAGAATTCGTCCAGGTTTAGACGACAAAACACTAACTTCATGGAATGCCTTAATGCTGAAAGGTTATGTAGATGCCTACAACACTTTTGGTGAAGAAGAATTCTTAAATACAGCCATAAAAAATGCCACATTTATTACCAATACTCAAATTAGAAAAGATGGTGGTTTAAATCATAACTACAAAAATGGAGTTAGTAATTTGAATGGTTATTTAGAAGATTACTCCTTTACCATAGAAGCATTTGTAGCTTTGTACGAAGCAACTTTTGATGAAAAATGGTTAATGCTTGCTAAACAATTAATGGATTATAGCATCATTCATTTTTACGATAAGGAAACAGGATTTTTCTTCTTTACTTCTGATGAAGCAAAAGGATTAATTGCACGTAAAATGGAACTTTCCGACAATGTTATTCCAGCCTCAAACTCTAGTATTGCAAAAGGTTTGTTTATGTTGGGCTTGTATTTCAAAAACGAAGATTATACCAAAAAATCGACTCAAATGCTTAAAAACATTGAAGCAGAAATTCCAAAATATGTTTCAGGATATTCCAATTGGGCGAGTTTATTGTTAAATCAGGTTAAACCATTTTACGAAATTGCAATAAGTGGCGACAATTCTTTGAAAAAAAGAAACAAATTTTACCGTCAATACATCCCAAATAAAATAATTGTTGGCAGTATTAAAAAAAGTAATTTACCTTTACTGCAAGAAAAGCAAACCAACGGAAAAACCATGATATACGTATGTTACAATAAAGCATGTCAAAAACCGGTTGAAACTGTTGAGGAAGCGTTGAAACAAATGAAGTAAAAGCCTCCCCCAACCCCTCCAAAGGAGGGGAGATTTCCTCCCTTGAGGGAGGATTGAGGAGGGTGATAACTAATTAAAAGAATTGAGTAAGAACATTTTAAAAAATAGACTACTAACTATTGAGTCTGGAAGTAGCCCCTCCTTCAGAGGGGTTGGGGAGGCTCTTGTTTTTATCTTTTTATTTTTTTCTGTTTGTGGATTTGCTCAACAACAAAATTTGTTATTAAATCGAGAATTTAATTTAATCAACAATAAAGCTTTCAATGAGTTTAATTCAAATACCCACACTGCTTTTCAACCCATTATTCAATCACAAATTCGTGCAACCGACTCACTAACTTGGTTATCTGATTCTGAAAAAAAGTATTATTTAAATTATGTGAATAAATCAGAAGGAAAACCTAAACGTTTTTTTGGCTGGTTAAACCAATCGTTTTTTCATCAAAACTTTTTAGTTGTCGATACGGGTAATTTTTATTTAACCATTGACCCAGTTGTAAATCTCGAATTTGGGGAAGATACCGAAGATAAAAGTGCAAACAAACAACGCATATCTACAAATACACGTGGTGCAATGGTAAAAGGAAACATTGGTCGAAAGTTTTATTTCCAAACTGCATTGTTCGAAACACAATCTTTTTTACCCAATTATCTAGACAATTTTGTAAACAATACTGATGTAATGCCAGGTCAAGGTAGAGTGAAAAAATTTAAAAAAACTGGTTTCGATTACGCATATTCTTCAGCTTACATTTCCTATTCTCCTTCGAAACATTTTAACTTTCAATTGGGTAACGACAAACATTTTATTGGTGATGGTTATCGTTCATTATTACTCTCTGATGTAGCTACCAATTATCCGTATTTAAAAGCAACGGTTTTGTTTGCAAAAGACAAATTACAGTTCACCAAATTACACGCCGACTTAACCAATTTAGAACGACGCCCTAAGGGTTCTGTTCCCGAATCGTTGTTTAAACGAAAAAGCATGTCGGTACATTACTTAAATTGGCTGGCAACAAAATGGTTAAACATTGGTTTGTTTGAATCTACCGTTTGGCAAACCGAAGATTCTACTGGAACATTACCTTTTCAGCTTTTACAATTAAACCCCGTGCCTTTTGTAAATACTTTGTCAACTGGATTTAACAACAAAAATCATAGCCTTGTTGGTATAAACACAAAAATTAAATTACCATTTAAAACAGTGCTTTACAACCAAGTTGTTTATGATGGCAATGTTGATGATAATCAAGTGGGTCTACAAGCTGGGTTAACTTTTTATGCCATTAAAAACTTAACCCTACAAGGTGAAATAAATACGGTTGCACCTGCAACATATACCTTAAAAGAGAATAATTATCAAGGTTACAACCACTACAACCAACCATTAGCACACCCTATGGAAAATAACTTTAACGAAATTGTGGGTATTATCAATTACAAATACAAGCGTTATTTCACTCAAATTAAGGTTAACATGGCCGATTATGTTTATGCTCCAACTTTCGAAGATGCTCAGTTAACTGTACTTCAAGCACATTTAGGATTTTTAATCAATCCAAAAAACAATTTATCGTTTTTAATTGGAGTAACAAATAGAACCGAAAAAACTGAAAGTTTTACATCAAAAACCAATTATGTGTATTTTTCAATTCAAACAAGTTTAAGAAATTTATATACTGATTTTTAATAAAAAAGCATGGATATACTAGTCTTACCATTTATCACTTCGTTTATTATAGTGTTGCTATCTACGCCTTCATTTATTACTGTAGCAATAAAAAAACGATTGTTTGATGAACCAAGCGAAGAACGAAAAATTCATACCCGAGTTGTTCCATTAATGGGTGGTATGATGATTTTTGCTGGTACACTTTTTTCATTTTTATTGTGGTTTCCAACTAACGAAATGGGTATTATCAAATACATTGTACCTTGCCTATTAATCATGTTTTTTGTGGGCATGAAAGATGATATTATTGGCACAGCTCCCTCAAAAAAATTAGCCGCACACATTGCTGTTGCATTTATTATGGTGTTAATGGCAGATGTTCGATTGACAAGTCTTCACGGCTTATTTGGCGTTCGTGAAATACCTGATTGGGCAGGAATATTATTATCTGTCTTTACTTATATCGTTATAATAAATGCTTTTAATTTAATTGATGGTGTTGATGGCTTAGCAGCTGGAGTAGGGTTAATTTCTGCATCAATTTTTGGAGCTTGGTTTTATTTTGCTGGCGATTTTGTTTATGCAGTATTGTCGTTTTCATTAGCTGGAGGCTTATTTGGCTTTTTACGGTTTAATTTCAGTCCTGCAAAAATATTTATGGGCGATTCGGGTTCGCTTACCATTGGATTTTTATTTGCAGCGTTAGCCATAGAATTGGTAGAGTTTGATGCTCAAAAAGAATTACCATTAGTCATTAAAGGTATTTCAAAACCTATTTTAGCCATGTCTATTTTGGTTTATCCCTTAGTGGATACCATTAGAGTGTTTACTTTACGTATTTTAAAAGGTGTTTCTCCATTCACTGCCGACAGAAACCATTTGCACCACCGTTTATTAGATTTAGGGTTATCACATAAACAAACCGTAATTATTATTTACCTATTTAGTTTATTGGTGGTTGGGGCTTGTGTTTTAGCAAGACCGTTCAACCCAAGTTATTCATTTATTGTTATTATGGCAAGCGTGTTAGTTGCTGTCCAAATACCGTTTTTTATTTCATTAAAAAAGAAAAAAAATTAAAACAACACCATACATATTAGCTTTTGTTTTGCTACTCCTATCAACAATTGGAATTGCTCAAAACTTCAATCTTACGAACCACCGTACCTTTGAACAGTTGTATATTTCAAGTTTAGATACATCAACTAATTTTCACAGTGGAATAAAACCCTTCTCTACAAAAGAGGTTAATACTGTTTTTTCGACAGATACGTTTTTGAACAACCTTCAAATCAATTCGAATTCATCATTAATCAATATCATCGTTAATGAGAATTTAGTATCGTCAAAATCTGAACATTTTAGTTTATTCATTAACCCTATAATGAACATTGGAGGAGGTTTAGAAAAAACATCAAATCGGGATTTAACATTAAGTGAAACTGCTTTTGGATTGAGTTTAAAATCGAGTTATAAAACCAAATGGAGTGGTGAGTTTGATTTTTTGGCTGACAATTCGCAATACCCTTTGCACATTGATTATTTACTAAAAGCAAAAAATGCTGGACAAGGCTATGGTTATACCACTAACCAACAAGCCATGTATTTTCAGGGTAACTTAACCTTTACTGCCGACGATGTATTTACTTTTCAAGCAGGAATGGGTAAAAATTCCATTGGTGATGGATATCGATCGTTGTTTATGTCTGATTATGCCAATAGCTACCCTTATTTTAAAGCTACGGCAAACATTTGGAAAATCAAATACATGGCGTTGTACACCAACTTTCAAGACATTCGATCTGGTTCTAATTTTAACGATTTTCAACAAAAATTTTCGACTATACATTATTTGAGTTACAATGCTACTAAATGGTTAAACATTGGTTTTTTCGAGAGTATTGTTTTTCAAGCTCAGGAAGATAGTTATTACAGAGGTTATGAGATAAGCTACCTTAACCCCATTTTATTCTTGCGTCCAGTTGAATACCATCAAGGTTCGGCAGATAACGCACTTTTAGGAGGTAGTTTAAAAATGAAAATTAAAAAGAAAAATATTTTATACGGACAATTGTTGTTTGATGAATTTTTACTTGCTGAACTTAAAGCAAATAGAGGTTGGTGGGCGAACAAATATGCTTACCAAGTTGGTTTAAAAGCTTACGATGTTTTTGGGTTAAATGGTTTAAAAATACAAATGGAATACAACACTGCTCGTCCGTTTACTTACAGTTATTTTGAACAACCAAGTTCGTTAAATACCTTACAAAATTATGGACATTACAATTCGCCTTTAGCTCACCCATTAGGTGCTAATTTTAAAGAAGTAATTGGTGGAATTTCTTACCACAAAAAACGTTGGATTTTTGAAGCCATGAGCACCTATGCAAAACTTGGATTAGATAGTAACTTGTTTAGTGTTGGTCAAGATATTTACCAACCATACAACAACCGCGAAAAAGAATATGGGTATCAAACTGGTGGAGGAATCAATACTTCTATTATCAATAATTCCTTAAAAGTATCTTTTGTATTAAACCCAAAAATGCAAACCATTATTCAGCTGGGAGTTAACAACCGAACTTATAAAAACAACTACACTAACGAATCATCAAACTGGATAACTTTCGGTATTAAAACTGCGTTGATTAATCAGTATTTTGATATTTAGATGCCTCCCCTAACCCCTCCGAAGGAGGGGAATACCTCCGTACTCGACAAAAAAAACAATAAGTCTAAACCAATAAATACTAAACACTCTACAGTTTTGCTTAAGGAAAGTTTTGTTTTTATGTTTTTCAGTGGATTAGTAGCCCCCCTCCTTTGAAGGGATTTGGGAAGCTAAAACGGAAACAAGATTGGAATAAATATCGTGGCAACAATCCAAAATAAGATGTTTAAAGCCGTTCCTACTTTTATAAAATCCATAAACTTATATTCACCAGCACTGTACACCATGGTATTGGTTTGATAACCTATTGGAGTCATAAAACTTGCTGATGCTGCAAAAGTTACTGCCATTAAAAATGGCATCGGATTTAATCCTAAAGTGGTAGAAGTTGCAATTGCAATAGGTGCCATCAAAGCGGCTGTGGCATTGTTCGACATAATTTCGGTAAGCATTGAGGTAATAAAATACAAACCCGAAACAATGGCTATTGGGCCCCACTCTCCTAAATAACTAACTATGTTGGTTGCAATAAGTTGATCAAGCGCTGTGTTTTTCATGGCAACACCCAAACTCAACGCTCCAACCAATAAAAAAACGATTTTCCAGTTAATGGCTTCGTAGGCTTCTTTCATAGATAAACACTTGAGTAAAACAAGTAAAACAACGCCTGAAACCGCTCCAACCATTATATCAACAACATTTAAAGTAGCCAACACCACTATACTCAATATTACGGCAATAACGGTATAAAACTTCTTTTTATCAAAATCCATAATGGACTGTTCCGACAATAGCACAAAAGGATTATCTTGGTCGGCCTCGTGTTTTTTTAACTCTTGGATGTAATGGTTTTTTACTTCTGCTAAAATTACATCACCAGCTTTCAATTTTACTTTATACAAATCCTCGTGCATTACATCTTCACGATGACGAACTGCTAAAGGAACAGCACGATACCTTCTTCTAAAATCTACTTCACGTAAGGTTTTACCTTCAAATTCTGAATTAGAAGTAATTATCATTTCCACTAATGTGGAATTTTTTCCTTTCAAATCATCGTCTCCAATTTTAACCGACGACGAAACCATAATTTTTGCTCTATCTTTTAGTTGTTTTATCTTTTCTACATTACACCTAACTTTTAATACATCGTTAGCTAACAATACAAAGTCACCGCCAGGTAAATTAAAAACCTCTTCTCCTCTCCTCACCTCAATCACATCCATGTCCAACTCTTTAACCAAAGCCGATTCCATAATGGTTTTTCCAACTGAATTGGCATTTTCTAGCAGTTCTATTTCTGTTAAATATTCTTTCATGCTAAATTTTGCCGACAAGTCCTTTTCTTCTTTACGATTAGGCAACAATTTTATTCCAATAAAAACCATATAGATAACACCAAACCCTAACAAAATCAATCCCATTGGAGCCATATCAAACATTGAAAAAGCACCAACACCAGCCTTTTCAGCAATACCACTCACCAATATATTGGTAGAAGTTCCTATTAGCGTACACATACCACCAAATATGGTTGCAAACGATAAAGGAATCAGCATTTTTGCAGGACTTTGCCCCGATGAATGTGCAATTTGAATTACCACCGGAATAAAAATAGCAACAACAGGAGTATTATTGATAAATGCCGAGATAATAGCAACCAATACCATCATGAGCAACATACCTAAATTAAAATTGTTACGAAACATGTTGGATAGACGAAACGCCAAAAATTGTAGTGCTCCAGTTTTAAGTAATGCAGCACTGAGTACAAACATAAATGCAACAGTTATAGTGGCTTTATTACTAAAACCTTCTACGCCTTGCTCTGGTGTTATAACTCCCGTAAGAATTAAAGCAACCATTACCAATAAGGCTACTAAATCGATTGATATTATTTCTGTTGCAAACAGAATTACTGCTCCAAGAATAACAAAAATAGTTATGATTGCATCTATACTCATTTGTCAAATAAAAAAACAAATATACAAAGTCTATTGATTTAATAGACTAATAGATTGAAAAAAAATTATTTTTTTTCTTTCTTAATAATTTGTTCTAATGTTGCTTTCTTTAATAGCTCAACGGTTTGATTTCTTACTTCTAAAAACGCGAGCCGAATTCCACACGATTCTTCATCTTTACATTCTTCACAACGTTCGTAATATTTATGAGTAACGCAAGGAAGTAAAGCAATGGGTCCATCAAACAACCGCATTACATCAGCCATATTAACTTCTTTAGTCGATTTTAAAAGATAGTAACCACCACCTTTGCCTTTTTTGCTAGCTAATATTCCCGCATTTTTCAAATCCAATAAAATGGCTTCCAAAAATTTACGAGGTATTTTTTCTTGTTCGGCTATTTCGCTAATTAAAATTGGCCCCTCATTTTTTCGTTTAGCTAAATACACCAAGGCATTTATTGCATATTTCGTTTTTTTTGAAATCATTCCTGTCTATTTCAAAAAATAATATGCCAAGGCGGTTAAAGCAAAAATATACAGCACTATTCGGTAATTGAGTTTATGACCTGCTCCACTATTTCTTGACGACTCCCAGCTGTGACGCAAATTAGAGCGAAAAACTTCTGCATCAGTTCTATCGCCTTTATTGGTATTTAACTCTCTCGAAATACGGTCGTAACGCTCCTGCATTTTTTCTTTACGCTCGTTGTAATAACGTGGTTCGTAATGAAACTGATTAGGTTTTTTGGTTTTAAAAAAAGATGGAATTTTTGGCGCTTGCATAACAAGTTTATTTTAAAACAAATTTACTATAAAATAATAAGTGTTCAATGGAAAAATTAACCATATAGACACATAGACTCTTACAAAAGTTAACCGCAACTATTCTACAACACTCCTTTTTAAAGTGTAACATAGTCATCCCAATTTATCGGGATAAAACTATTGTGCTACTCATTTTAGTTTTTATGTTCCTGAATAAAACAGACTATGTGCCTATGTGGTTAAAACATTTTTATGTTAAATGGTTAAGAATTGCATTTACATTGATTTATTTAACGGTTTAGGCTTAACTTTGTTGTATGGATTTCTATCAACTTCTTGACGAAAAACACTGCAAATCGACAACCAATCGTATTGTTGATGAAGTGGTGGCTTCTCCAAAAAGGATAGATGAGTTGATGGAGTTGTTTTTGAGTGATGATGTGAGAATAAGTCAACGAGCTGCATGGTCAATTTCATACATTGCAGAAAAAAAGCCTAGCATTATAGAAAAAAACTTGGATAAACTGTTTTCAAAATTTGAACAAAAACATGTTCACGATGCATGCATAAGAAATACGTTCAGATGTTTTCAATACATTAACATTCCTGAAGAAATGGAAGGAATTGTTTTAACAAAAGCTTTTGAATATTTAAACAATCCATTGAGTGCAATTGCTGTTAAAGTATTTTGTATGGACGCCATTGAAAAACTAATTAAAAAATACCCTGAAATTAAAACCGAATTTAAAGCATCGATAGAAAACCAAATGGACGAAGGTAGTGCTGGATTTAAAAACAGAGGAAATAAAATTTTAAAAAGATTAAAATGAACATAGGAATAGTTTGTTACCCAACCTTTGGTGGTAGTGGTGTTGTTGCAACAGAATTAGGAAAAGCGTTGGCTTACAAAGGGCATAAAGTACATTTTATCTCGTACCAACAGCCTGTTCGATTGGACTTGTTCTCGGAAAACATTTTTTACCACGAGGTAAAAGTTTCTGATTACCCGTTGTTCGATTACCAACCATACGAATTGGTATTAACCAGTAAATTGGTTGATGTAGTTAAATTCGAAAAATTAGATATTCTACACGTGCATTATGCTATTCCTCACGCATCGGCAGCATACATGGCTCAACACATTTTAGCTAGCGAAGGAATTAAAATACCATTTATTACAACCTTGCACGGAACCGATATTACCTTAGTTGGTAAAGATGCCTCGTTCGAACCTGTAATTACCTTTGCCATAAACGAAAGTAATGCTGTAACTGCTGTTTCGGAAAGTTTAAAACAAGATACCTACAAGCATTTTAAAATAACGCGCGACATAAAAGTGATACCCAACTTTATCTGTTTTGAAGAATACAACAAAATTGGAGATATCGAACAGTTAAAAAAATCGTTTGCGCCAAACGGAGAAAAAATACTGGTACACGTATCTAACTTCCGACCTGTAAAACGTGTGGAAGATGTTATTCGGGTTTTTGATATTGTTCGTAAAAAAGTACCAGCTAAATTATTGTTGGTGGGCGACGGACCAGAACGACACAAAATGGAAGAATTGTGTAGAGAATTGGATGCTTGCCATTACATTAAATTTTTAGGGAAAGTACGCGATACCGAACGTATTCTAGCAGTTTCAGATTTGTTTGTTCTTCCCTCCGAATCGGAAAGTTTTGGTTTAGCAGCTTTAGAAGCCATGGCTGCACGTGTACCTGTAATTAGCACCAATACTGGTGGAATACCCGAAGTAAACATACACGGTGTTTCGGGTTATTTAAGTAATGTGGGTGATGTTGATGATATGGCTAAAAATGCACTAACTATTTTAAGCAACAACAATACCTTGGAGCAATTTAAAAATGCTGCTTACCAACAAGCCAAACAATTTGATATCCATAAAATATTGCCACTCTACGAAGAGTTGTACCAAAGTTTAATGAAGTAAAAACTTAGCCGTACATTGGAGTTATACGTATATTTAAACGTATAATTCTACGGATAAAACTCTATAATAGTGATTATCAATACAATTGAACGGATTGCTTTTTTCATTACATTTGAAAAGATATAGTGCGAATAAGTACACCGGTGTACTTATTCGGATGTTAGCCACAATGCAGACAAAAAACAAACAAATTAAAAAACAATAAATATGAAAACGTTAATTACTCTATCTATTACTTTTTTTTTAACAACAATCATTCAAGCCCAAACTTGGACCAATATAGGTCCGAATTTTGGTGGTTATTTACGTGATTTTGCCTTTCACCCAACAAACTCGAATAAAATTTTTGTTGGTGGAGATGATAGTGCTGGAATTTGGGTTAGTGAAGATGGAGGACAAACCTGGCGATTGGTTACTGAAGAATTGCCTAATATGAGTGGTTGGCACATTGAATTTGACAAAACAGATACTAATCTCTTATATGCATGCGATTTATATAACAGATATGGTGTTGCAAAATCTATTGATGGAGGAGAAACTTGGACGACTTCTTCAAATGGATTAAATACTATTGGAGCAAGGACGGTTTCAAAAATTGCTATTTTAAATCAAGACACTTTATTTATAAGCACAGGATTAGAACATGATGGAAGAACGGGAGATGGAATTTATAAAAGTACGGATGGAGGGCTAAATTGGAATCCGTCAGGTGAACAAGGATTAACCTGCCCAGCAATAGTTATTACACAAACAGAGAGACTGCTTGCTGCAACTCAAGGGCAAGGATTACATTTTTCTGATGATTTTGGGAGTACCTGGCAAAATCACCCTGATATTTCAACTATTGATACTATTTCTCAAATTGAAATTAAAGATAGCTTTATTGTTGTGTCAACTAACCCAAGTGGGCTATATGTGAGTTCTGATAATGGATTAACTTTTAATAATATTGGAGGTGCAGCTTTTGATATTGCAATAGGGAATACACAACCTAATTTAATGATCTACTCATCATTATTATTAAGATATGAATACGATTATACTACAAATGTTTTAGTGAGCACCAACTCTATCAACAATATCATTTTAACGCAAGATACTGTTTTGTATATGGGTATAGGAGCTAAAGGTGATACTGTTATGTTGGGACAATTGGGTAATTCAAGTTTGTCCATTTCAACAGATGCGGGAAATAGTTGGATAAATCCTCCTACATCTCCAGCAGCAAACAACATTAATGATATTGCTATTGACCCAACTAATCCCAATCATATCTTCGCTTCTTTAGTTGCTTCAAATTCATTAGGTATTGATAAAGAGTGCTTAATCGAAACTACTAATGGAGGAAATACTTGGGTAAGAAAAGGTCCAAAAGAAAGTGGATTAAAAGTAAAATTTCATCCTGTAAGTTCTGATACTTTGTTGTGCGGAACATTTACAGGAGGTTTATATAAAAGTGTTGATGGTGGTAATACATGGAACAATTTAATAGATAGCACTAGAATTGTTGAAATAGGATATAATCCTGTTTATCCAAATGAGGTATTAGTTTCTGAAATTAATGAGATAGCTTCCCCAAATTATCAGCGTTTATTAAAAAGCATAGATGGAGGAAATACATTTTTTCAAGTTGCTCCTGTTGCAGTATCGCAAATTGCATACATACCTAATTCTGACAGTATTGTAGCAAGTGTTAATACTGCTGCTTCATTTAATGGACTCTTTTTAAGTACTGACAGAGGTGATAATTGGGCATCTTGGACTTTAAGTGGAGACACGATTAAAACGGTTAGATATCATAATGGAAGTATTTATGCTGGAACAGAAAGTGGGCAACTTTATAAAGTTAATTCATCAGGAACTCAAAATATAACAGGAGGGTGGAACCAGTTAACAGAAATTACAAATATTTATTGGTTAAACAACACAATGTATGTTGGCTTAAATGGAGCTGAGCATGATAGAGATGCTTCATATTCTAATCATGGTGGAGTTTGGTATTCTAATGATGATGGTCAATCTTGGACAGACATAAGCAATGGCTTAACGTGTACCCAACTATTTAGCAACAATGTGATGGCAGAACTAAATGGAAAACTTATAGTAGGAACTTATGGTGGAAGTTTCTTTACGCTTGATGCATTACCTCTCGGTACTAATTCATCTCTATTTTCCCACCAACAACTTGAAATTTATCCCAACCCAGTCGAAAACAAACTATTCATAAATCTCCCTGATGATATTTCAGTGGATATAATTGAGTGTAAAATTTTTGATATGATAGGCAAATTACAGTACGCATCAATGATTGAAAAAACAAGTCAAATGCAAATAGATTTATCAGCATTTAATAACGGGATATTTCTAATTCAATTCTCATTACCAAACAAAATAATTACGCAAAAATTCGTAAAAAAATGAAAAAATACATTATAGTAATTGTCCTTCTCTATTCCAATTCTCTTTTTGCTCAAATAGACAGTTTTGCTGTAAATGGATATGCTATCCCAATTTCAGGACGGGGGAATTGGTCAGCAGTTGTTATTGACTATAATAATGATGGATGGAATGACATATTTGTTTCACGTGCATTTCAAAAAGATCTCTTTCTAAAAAATAATGGCAACGGAACATTTTCGGCTTCGCCCGACACAGCCGCATGGCAGATTGCTGGCGGAAGTTATAAAGCAATTTCGATAGATGTAAACAAAGATGGTTTCAACGACATAGTGATAGCAAGAGGTCCAGAAACTGGTGGAACTACTATGGATATTGGACACCCTGGTTATGAACAACTGCTCATAAACAATGGCAACGGAACATTTACCGACAGAAAAAATAATTTCCCAACCCAATCTATTAATTTCCTTTGCCCTAATATTAACCAATGGAATTACACTATGGGTGTCGCTTCTGGTAATTTCAACAATGATACCATTCCTGATTTTATTTTCGTAAATGGAGCATTAAATATGCTTGCAGTTCCGAAAATGATAGATAATTTTTTAGACCCTGCATTTAAATGTAGCGGTACATATAATATGCTTCTCAATGATCTTTATCTAAGCGGAACCGACACGGATGCAGACAACATTGTCAACTACACCGAACCTGTGGAGGTTATTTCGGGAATAAAATATAGTGATTTGAGCACAGATGTAGCCGTAGCAGATTTTGACAACAATGGCTGGGATGACATTTTTGTGGTTAATTATTATCATTCTTTAATTTCAGCCATCCCACCTTTCAACACGCTTAACGATACAGCCTATTTCTGTAAACTTTATTTAAACAATTCTTCAAGTCCGGGTCAATTTAATTGGGATAAAACAAAATTTCCCCTCATAAAATATCCTGCCACCTCAGTGGCAACAGATGATGTAAACAATGACGGATTTCCTGATTTGATTATTACAATGGATTATCGGGGGACAGGTAATATTTATGAAAGAACACGGCTTTTTATCAATGATGGAACAGGAGCATTTACTGATTCAACTAACCAGTACCTAATTACTGCTGATACCACCTATTCTACTGGATTTGAAGCACAATTCGCAGACATAAACAATGATGGGAAAAAAGATTTATTTGTAGCAGGTCAAAAATCAAAATTGTTTATCAAACAAACTGATAATACATTTCTTGATATGCCAAATTCAATTCCGCTTCATCAATCTGTATTGGAACCACATATATTCAGTGCCCTTGGAAGCTGTATTGATGATTTTAGCGGAGATGGAAAAAAGGATATTGTGCTTGCTGATAGCTATGAACAGCTACGGTTATGGTTTCAAAATTCTACTGCTCAGTTCATTGACACTACTACTACAAATTTACCGCCTAATGGTGAGAATACCGAAGCAGTTGCCTTTGGCGACTTAGATAATGATGGAGATGAAGATATAGTAAATTCAGTTTATCTAGAAAGTATTTTTGCATCTATGTATATACAAAATGGAACTATTGGCGGATACCCTTTTTTCAAAGACAATTCTAATATCTTTCCTTCTCAACTTACCAATAATAAAGGGACTGACATTGCTGATGTGAATAGTGACGGTTGGAAGGATATCATAATAAGTGGATACAATGGAACTAAAATTTTTAAGAATAATGGGGGTTTGAATTTTACTGATAATACTTCTGTTTGGGGAACTGCCTTTTCATCTTCTTTAAAAACAAATCGCCTACAATTTGAAGACCTAAACAATGACGGACTTACAGATGTATTCTTTCCAGATGGAACAGAAGGAGGAGCAGGAGAGCAAAACCGCATTTATTCATGGAACAATTCAACAACCACATTTGATGATAAAACCTCTTTATGGCTACCGACCGATAATGCAACAAGTATTGATGTTGATTTTGCTGATATAAACAATGATGGTTTTAAGGATATTATTGTTGCCAATCAGAATAGCGCATCGTTTATTTATCTTACTTCCTCCCCAACCACAACAAATCCCAACTATACTTTACTTTCTCCTTTCACTGCCAACAATTCAACAGGTGTTCATTTTGGTGACTTTAACGGAGACAATTTAATGGATGTAGTGGATGTGAGCAGTAACCAAAGTAATCCAATAAAAATTTATCTGAACACAGGAACAGCAACTAATCCGATTTACAACACGGCACAAAATATTCTTAATACAGGGGTTTCAGGTGCGACATGGGATGTGGATGTGTATGACATCAACTCAGATGGAAATGATGATATAATTACTGCTGATTTTGGAGAAAGTAAAGTATTTATAAGTAATGGAAACGGAACTTTTACTGATTCAACTACCACTTACTTTCCGCAAGACGAATTTAGAGAAGCATGGTTTGCCAAGTCGCTCCGCTTATATGACATCAATCAAGACGGAATTATTGACATCTATTTTTGCAGAGACAATCAAGATTTGATTTTTTACGGACATAGTTCAACGGTAAGTAGTATTAATGAAATAAATCAAAACAAATCTGATTTTATTGTTTTCCCAAATCCCTTGTCCATTCAGACAACTTTGAGGTCAGATAATTCCTTACACAACGCCACGCTCACAGTTTACAATCTATCCGGACAACAAATAAAACAAATAAAAAACATCAATGGACAAACAATCTCTTTGCAACGCGACAATTTACCAAGCGGACTGTATTTTATTCGGCTGACGGAAGACAGTAAAGTAATCGCAACAGAAAAACTAATAATTATGGATTGACACTAATGTACAACGACAAACTGCACTGTGGCTAACATTGTATAAGAGCAATAGCAGATGAAGTGATTAAATAAAGGTATGTGCATTTAATGAACTTTGGTAGTGGTGGACAGGGAATCGCCTTGAAATCCGCTACTGCTCTTATACTTGACCGTTAACATTAAAAAAATCAAAATTTATCGTTTCACTTCGGATGGCTTAGCTTTAAAACCAAGCATTTCGTACCTCAACGGCTGGTTTTAAGAAAAAAAACTAAAACTTCTCAAAAAAAACAGCTTCACTTTTAATTTCAATCTGTTTTAAAAACCCTTGTAAAAGTGGTAGGTTACCATTGGTATAAAAAGCATGCGTATTTTCAATGGTGTTGTTTAATAACTGGTGTTGTTCCAACATGTTTTTAGTTTGCTTGGCAACCGCCTCACCAGAATCTATTAGTTTTATATGTGCTGGTATGATGGTTTTAATAATAGGTATTAAAAACGGGTAATGCGAGCAGCCCAACACAATATGATCAACACCCTCGGCAACCAATGGCTTTAAATATTGCTCTAAAAGTGGTTTTGTTTGCTCCAGTTTGCCTTCTTCAATTAACACCACCAAACCCTTTCCTTCTACTTCAATAATATCTTTAGAGGCTCTGTATTGCTCCGAAGTAGAGATAAACAACTCGCTACTCAATGTGCCTTTTGTTGCTAACACACCTATTTTATGGGTTTTTGTTTGCAAAGCTGCTGGTTTTATGGCTGGTTCAATACCAATAAAAGGTACATCGTAGTTTGCACGCAACACTTTAATGGCATTGGTTGTGGCTGTATTACAAGCAACCACAATCATTTTACAACCTTGAGCCAATAAATACTCGGTGTTTTTTATGCTAAAATCAATAATTTCCTGTTTCGATTTCTCGCCATAAGGAGCATTTTTACTATCTGCTAAATAAATGGTATTCTCGTTAGGCAACAATTGGTGTATTTCCTTCCAAATGGACAAACCTCCCAAACCAGAATCGAAAACTCCAATTGGCGAACTTGCTGATATTTGTTTTGTTTTGGTCATTCAATAACAACTATTTTTCTACTTTCAATTTTAACCACATAGACACTTAGTCAATAAATTTTATCTAGTTCATCATTTACTAAACAGATTACATAGTTTGTCTGTCGAAGACAGACAAAACTGCTATGTTTTTTTTATACATATCTAACACTATGTAACTATGTGGTTAATAATAAAAAAAGCTCTTTCAAATGTAATCGAAAGAGCTTTTAAATTTTAGTAAAAGTCTATTTTTTTATAAACCCAATTTCTTTTTAACTGCAGGTAAAATATCGTCACCTTCTACAGAGTACAACACAACACCTACGCTTGAATCTAAAACCAACGTATAGCTTCCTTCCTTAGCTACAGCATTAATGGCATCTTTTGCTTTATCAATAACTGGTTGTAACAACTCTTCTTCTTTCTTTTGCAAGTCAGCCTCAGCAGTTTGTTGGAATTCGGTAATTCTTTTTTCTAAATCAGTAATTTCTTTGATTTTAGAATTTTTAATTACTTCGGTCATTACATCTTGCTTACTTTGAAAATCTTTGATTTTAGCTTCATACTCTTTACGCATTGTTTCAAGAGTCGATCTTAAATCGTTTGCATACGTTTCTAAATCTTTTTGAATTTTAGTACGTTCTGGCATAGCCGACAATAATTCGTTTGAATTAATGTGTCCGATTTTAGTTGTTTTTTGAGCAAAAACTGAAGTTGACATGGCAACAACAAGCATTACTAATGTTAATTTAATCTTATTCATCTTGTTTATTAATTTTTCGTTTGTAAATATAAATTATTATTTAGACTCGCCCGGTGTGTAGCCTAATTTTTTTAACACTGCATCACTTTTATTGTACTTAGAATTTGAATACAGCATGGTTAAGCCACTCGATTTATCAAAAATAATGTCGTAACCACTCGCCGCTGCAACGTCAGCAATTGCTTGATACACCTTGTCTTGAACAGGTTTTACTAATTCTTGACGTTTTTTAAACAACTCGCCATCAACACCAAATTTTTGTTTTTGGTATTCTTTTGCTTCTTTTTCTTTTTTAATGATTTCGTCTTCTCTTTTGGTTTTCATGTCCTCAGTTAACAAAATCTGTTCAGCTTGATAATTTTTGTACATTTTATCAATTTCGCTGTATTGACGTTCCAATTGTTTTTGCCACTCAATCGAAAGCTTATCCAATTCCGCTTGAGCTTCTTTGTAATCTGGAATATTTGCTAAAATGTATTCGGTATCAACATAACCAAATTTTTGTGCTTTTGCCGAAAACGTAACCGCAGTTAATAATAAAACAACTGCAACTTTTGTAAGGTTTTTCATCGTGTTTTTCATTTTTAGTTCCTCCTAAATTTAAACTTTCGAAATTATTCGAAATTGTTAAACAATTTTTTACCAGCCGTTTATACTACCTCCAATACTAAAATGGATTTCAGTACGACTATTAGGATCCGTTTTACCAGGTATTTGATCAAATCTATACCCCCAATCTAAACCAAGCATTCCAAAAAATGGCATATAAATTCTAACTCCAACACCAGCAGATTTATAAACCTGAAATGGGTTTGCTTTGCTAAACGAACTCCATGAGTTACCTGCTTCTCCAAAAACTAAGCCATAAATTGTTGCAGTAGGGTTTAATGTAAGTGGATAACGTAATTCGGCAGTATATTTAGAAATAACTGTTGCTCCAGTACTTGGCGATGCATCACCATTACCAAAACCTCTCAATGCAATAATCTCTCTACCATCAATAGCAAAACCCGACAACCCATCACCTCCTAAATAAAATCTTTCAAAAGGAGACGGAAGGTCTGGAGTATAAGTTCCTAAAACTCCAAAACCAGCCTTTGTATTTAACACCAAGTTCCCTGCAATTTTTGAGAACCAAGACGTTTGAAATTTCCACTTATGATATTCAGTAAATTTATATTTTTCTTGAGCACTCATGGTAGAGTAATCAGTATTCTTAGGTCTAAACATTGAATAAGGAGGAGTTAACTGCAAAGTAAAGGTAGTTTGAGAACCCGTTCTTGGATAAATTGGACTATCTACTGAATTTCTAGATAATACCGTTTTAAAACTGATATTATTTGCAAACCCATCTGAAAAAGCAAAGGCAGAAAAATACCTATTTAACACATAATATTGGTAAGAAATTTCATTGTATAAAGTAAAAAAGTCATCAGGGAATTTTAATCTTCGTCCTAAACCAACTGCTCCACCGTATATTTTAATCGATTGCTCAGAATCACCAGTTAACCCATTTGACTGCACTTGATGAGATAAACTAACGCTCAACGAGTTTGGTTTTCTACCTCCTAACCATGGTTCAGTAAATGAAAAGCTATACGCTTGATATTGACGTCCACTGGTTTGAGCTCTTAAACTTAATTTTTGTCCATCTCCAGCAGGAAGAGGTCTCCATGCTTTTCCATTAAAAATGTTTTTAGCAGAAAAGTTATTAAAACTCACGCCAAGAGTACCAATAACTCGGCCTCCACCCCATCCACCAGATAGTTCAATTTGGTCTGAAGGTTTTTCTTCAACCACATATTCAATATCAACTGTACCATTTTCTTGGTCAGGTTTAGGATTTACACCTAAACTTTCTTGGTTAAAATAACCCAATTGAGCTAACTCACGTTGAGTTCTAATAATGTCTGACCTACTAAACAATTGTCCTGGACGAGTTCTAATTTCTCTACGAATTACATGGTCGTTGGTTTTACTATTTCCAACTATTGTAACATTATTAATGGTTGCTTGTTTTCCTTCGTAAATCCGCATTTCAAGGTCAATCGAATCATTCTCAATTTTGACCTCTACTGGATTAATGTTAAAGAATAAGTATCCATCATCTAAATAAAGTGAACTTACATCCCTTCCATTTTGATTCATAAATAATCGCTCATCTAAAATCTTTTTGTTGTAAACATCGCCACGTTTTATGTCTAAAATACGATTTAAAACATCAGTTGAATGAACGGTATTACCCAACCATTTCACATCTCTAAAATAATACTTGTTACCTTCTTCAACTGTGATATCTATCTCAACCAATTTGTTGTTTATGGTAATTACAGAGTCAGAAACTATTTTAGCATCTCTAAATCCTTTTTCGTTGTACTTATCAACGATATTATTTTTTTCCTTTTGATATACATTTGGAACATATTTAGAAGAACCAAAAATATTATACCATCTTTTTCTTTTAGTATCTTTTAAAGATCGACGAAGTTTTTTCGGTTTAAAAGCTTGAACACCATAAAAATTAACGTCTTTAATTTTTGTTCGTCTACTTACTTTAACATTAACTGATAAAATAACATAATTACTAGCGCTGGTATCTGGTTCTTGAACAATATCAACTTTGGTGTTTAAAAATCCTTTTGCTATAAAATGGTTTTTTACTTTATTGGTGGTAGTTACCAATAAGTTTTCGTTAACTATTTTACCTCTTTCTAAACCTAACTCTTCTCTTAAATCTTTTTGTTTACCTTTTCTTACTCCTGTAAATCGGTACTTTGAGAGTCGAGGTAATTCTTTAATTCTTATCTCTAAAAATATTCTATTGGCTTCAATTTTTACTGCATATATTTTTACATCCGAAAACAACTTTTGTTCCCACAAACTTTTTATTGCTCTAGTAATTTTATCGCCAGGTATTTTAATGCTATTACCAACCGTTAAGCCCGAAAGTGAAATAATAGCTTGAGAATCAAAAAAATCAGCCCCTTGAACTGTAACTCCAGCTATTTCATATTCTTTTGGTGAAGAATAATTAATGCTCTCTAAATCAGAATTAATACTAAATTGCCCTCTTACAATTAAAGGAAAAATTAAGACTAGTAAAATATATAGGTGTTTCTTCATTTATTTTTTTAATTGCTCACTCGTAAGTCCAAATCTTCGCTCTCTTTTCTGATAATTCACTACTGCCTCAAACAAATCTTCTTTTCTATAATCGGGCCAAAGCTTTGGTGAAAACAGTAATTCAGCGTAAGCAATTTGCCAAAGTAAAAAATTACTAATTCGGTGTTCCCCACTAGTTCTAATAAGTAATTCTGGATCAGGAATATCTTTAGTATTTAGGTATTTATTTATTGTATTTTCTGTAATGTCGTTAAAACTTAGTTTATTTTCAAGCACATCACTTGTTATATTTTTTACAGCTTGAGTTATTTCCCACTTAGCACTATAACTCAATGCTAATATTAAATTTAAACCGGTGTTTTTTTCTGTTTTAGTAATGGCCTTTTTTAATTCGCTATTACAATTTGATGGCAAACTATTTATATCTCCAATTGTAGATAATTTCACATTGTTTTTGTTCAATGTGTCAGCCTCTTTACTAATGGTATTAACCAATAGTTGCATCAATGCTGTAACTTCTAATTTTGGTCTATTCCAATTCTCCGTCGAAAACGCATACAAGGTTAAATGTTTTAAACCTATTTCTCCGGCTCCTTCAACCACATCACGAACAGACAACACACCTTTTTTGTGACCATAAACACGAGGCTTATTGTGTTCCTTAGCCCAACGACCATTCCCATCCATAATAATTGCAATATGGCTGGGTATTTTTTGTCTGTCTATTTGGTCTTTATAACTCATCTAATAAGCCTATTTTTTTCCAAGTTGCAAATATGGTATTAATAAGCCTATTTTACAACAGGACACCTATCTGTTTTTGTTAAAATTTTATAATTAAGTGTTATTCCTGCAAAAGAGTACCAATCGTTGTTTTGAGAATTACTCAATTGATAATTATTTGAATATGTTTTCGATAAACCATCTATTTCATCTGTGAAAGTTTTACGCACTCCCCACTCGATATTTAAACCTAAGTTTCGAATAAAATCAAATTTTACTCCAACTCCAAAAGGAACAGCAGGAGCAATTATTGATTTTGATTCAGTAGTAGTATTTGAAGCATTATGTTTTAATTCTGGTGACACTCTAAAGGCAGCAACACCTATAAAAACAAATGGGGTAAATGGTGATGTATTGTAATTATTAATTTGATAGGGTAAAAAATTAAACTCCAATAAAGCCGATGCTTCCATAATTGAAGTAGAAAAAGATATTTGACGGAATTTATTCCATTCAGCACTAGTAAAATTATCTTCAGCCGCTAAATAACCATAGTTAAATCCATATCTCAGAGCATATCTTTTATTTAAATTTTTACGAAACAATACTCCTAATGCAGGACGTGGCTTATTTAAAAAAGGATTACTTGTGTTTAACTCGCCAATATAATAGGATGTACCAAAAAGAACACCAATTTCAGCATGTTGAGCTTTTGTTTTATTTTGAAATAAAAAAATTGAAAAGAAGAGAAAGAGAATAATTTTTCTCATGTAATATGTTGAAAATAATAATGTTGAACAGATAAAACGAAAAACCTACAATAAAATTGTTAAAACTTAGGCAAGTTTCTTCTTCTTTTTCCTGGTTTAAAGTTGATAGACACAATACCCATCATATAAGCGTCTTTATCATTTTTATCACCTCGTTGTTGAGCTACATCATAACCATTACTATACTTACCCGAAGGATCAGCAAAATATGCAGCCTCATCGCCATAAGCAGCTCTGATGTCAGCATTTTCATAATACACATCACTAACATCATCAATATAATCAGAAAAAGTTTTTCTCATACTTAATTCCAATCCTATTGACCACAATCCTTGACGAGTACTACCTCCCAAGTTTCTTCTTAAACCAATCCCATAAGGCATTACAAATGTAAATCCTGAGTATTGTTTTGGTCCACCTGGTAATCCTTGACCCTCTGTATGCATATTACGTAATGAAACCCAATCACCCTGAGGGTTACGAGATTGCGGATTATACCATATACCACCAATACCTCCAAACACGTAAACCTCAAATCTAAACCAAGATTTACCTCTTACACCACGCAACCTATACAGGTGACCGCTTTTTTGTTTTACCAACATATATTCACCTTGAGCTGATAACTCTAATATATGAGATCTAAAACTTAATTTTCTACTGTTACGAGCCGGTTCTTTTGTTAATGCATCGTCTCCTGCAACCATAACGTAATTAAAATTACCTCTCACAAACCAATCCTCTCCTAATTGATAACGATACCCTAAAACACCTCCCATTCTAGTCATTGATAGCTCAAAATCTCGTAACCCATTAGTTCCAACCTGATCAGCTCCACCTAAATCACCTAAAAAGTTAGTAGCTCCAATACCAAATGAATATTCCACACGGTTTCTCTTCCACTTTTGAGCACTACTCAAAGCTGGTAACAGTACAATTGTAAATAGTAGTATTACTAAATTTCGCATTCTATTTAACTCTTTAAAAATTAGAACAATTGCAAATATATTACTTTATTTTTTAAATACCCAAAATAATTAACAGACTAAGTATATATCCCTAATTTTTTAACCTAATTTCTTTTGTCTAAACCCCACATTAGCTTATTTCGAAGGGTACTTAAAAATTCATGATTTTTAAGTCTAACCAAGTTAATTTGTTGTGATGATTTTTTAATGATAATTTCTGAATTCATTGGTATTGTTTCAGACTTATAATCGAGTGCAATTAAACAATTATCTGCCCTACCTTCTATTTTTAATCTCACTTCAATATTATCAGGTATTACTAACGGACGAACATTTAAATTATGGGGAGCAATAGGAGTAATAATAATATTTCCCGAATTTGGTAAAACAATTGGTCCATTACAACTTAACGAATAAGCTGTAGAGCCCGTTGGTGTGGAAATTATTAACCCATCCGCCCAATAAGAGTTAAGAAAAACATTATCTAAATAGGTATGAATTATTATCATCGAAGAGGAATCTCTTTTTTGAATGGTAACTTCATTTAATGCAAAATTTAATTCTCCAAATGGGTGATCTTGCAAATCAACATCGAGCATAGAACGTGTGTCTAAATCATAATCTTTATTTAACACCTGTTCAATAGTTGCATCTATTTCATTACTTGAGGCTGATGTTAAAAAACCTAATCGACCAGTATTTATTCCTAAAATTGGGATGGTGAGTTTTTTAACAAAACTAACCGACTCTAACAACGTTCCGTCACCACCAACGCTAAACATGTAATCAACACCCTTCAATTCTTTCGAATTTTTAAAACTAACCAAAGGCGCTATAGAGGCCTCTTGTTTTTTTATTAACCCAACTAGCGGTTCATAAATTAAAACTTCAACATTTTTAACTGTTAACTTTTGTATTAACTCACAAACAAAAGCAGTTTGATTGTCAGATAAAATTCGGCTATAAATGGCTATTTTCAATTCCTTAATTTTTATGGAAAATTACTTAATTTGATTACAATGGTGC
Organism: Flavobacteriales bacterium; assembly: GCA_020635795.1. Classification (NCBI taxonomy): domain Bacteria; kingdom Pseudomonadati; phylum Bacteroidota; class Flavobacteriia; order Flavobacteriales; species Flavobacteriales bacterium. The sequence continues at coordinate 149,075 of JACJZD010000003.1, read as the reverse complement.
TACAAAGTGTATAAACAATCCTTGTTCACTTAAATTATTAAACGAATATTCGAAGCGAAACACCATATCGTAATAGCTAACAAAATCAATAGAAGCCCCACCACCAAACAGCCATTCTTTGTTTAAAAAATTTGAAAACCGCTCCCGATTTTCACTCACATAACCCCCATCAAAATAAGTACCTAAATATACCGATAGTGGTACTTTTTTAAATTGTTCGAATGGTAAAATATTAACTTTAAAAACCTTATTATCAAGTAAAGCGTACCTTAATTGAGTTTTAAACAATCCATAATGATTACCATTAATCACATAATACTCGTAACCTCTCACCAAAGTACTTCCATAACCCAACCCACCTAAAAAATAAAATGGTGGATTGTTTATTGAGGTTTTTCCTTTCACTAAACCAGCAATATATAAGCGTTTATCTAGTGGGATATATTTTCTATAACCAATGGAGAAAAAAGAATTATTGGTATTCTTATCAAAAACTCCCAAGCCATTTTGAGTAAACTGAAAATCATAGAAATAACCTTTGGTTGGGTAAGCTTTATTATTTCTTTTGTCTCTTTTTAAGTAGTAGGTAAAACTTAAAAATTCAATGTTGGTTTGATTTTTTTCCAAATAATTTGGATTATAAAACAACATAGAGTCAACTAAATCGACATTAGAGTATGAAACTTGAACACTGTGATTGTTGTACAACTTTGGTCTGAATTCGTAGGTTGCTTTGGTAAAAATTTCTTTCTTCAAGTACTTATCATTGTTTTTGTAAAACAATCTTCTGTTGTCTAATGTAGAAAAGTTTACTTCTCTATTTCTGCTATAGCTAAAACTTACACTCAACCCTTGTGTTTGTTTTTGATTTAAATATGGGATTGAATAACTAAACCCGACTTGTTCGGTATAACCTCCTTGAACTTTAACTCCAACCCGTTCTTTTCTTCCTCTAAAATTTTCTTTAACTACAAACATACCGTAATTGGCTCGGTCAAAATTTCGAGTTTGCCACCAAGTATTAAAATTGGTTTCTTGAATATCAAAAATTGGTAACGGCCACCAATACCATCGTTCCTCAACAGTTATATAAAGCGAAATATAGGTGTCATTAAAATAAACTGGCTCAATGGTGATAAAGTTAAAAAGCGATGTATTAAAAATATTGCTGTGAGCTCTCTCAAATGTTTTAGCCATTTCGTGCACCCAAATGGTATCGCCCAATTGAAAAGGCAACTCTCTAACAATAATATGCTCTTTGGTGGTTTTATTACCAATTAACTTTATTTCGTTTACAATTACATAAGCAGTAGAATCTTGTGCTATACTATTGTTGAGTAAAACAAAAAAGAAAGAAAGTAATGCCAGTTTTTTGCAAAGCATGCGAATGGTTATGGATTTAAAAACCTCATAAACTCATCATACCTATTTTTTAAATCTTGGTGATATTCGCTTTCGTTAAACGAAGCCGTAACGGTGTAATTAAATCTATCAAAGGTATGTAGAACTCTGGTAATATCGGTTTTGTTAATTTTTAACGTAACCTCAATTTTAGTCGTGTCTGGATGCGATGTAATAAACGAAGCCAATATTTTTGCATCGTCAGATTCCACAATTTTTGCAATTTCTGCCATCGAATAGTCAACTGCATTCATTTCAAGGGTTATAATACTTCCTTGATTTGCAACTGAAACTATTTCGGATAAATATTGTAAGATCTTTTTTGAAGTTATTAACCCCAAATATTCCGAATTTTCGTTCAAAACAGGCAACACATCTACATCAAACTCCACAAACAAACCTATTACTTCAAAAATATGTTGATTTTTAAATACAAAGGGTTTTTTCAAATCAAGTGAGTAAGTTTCTAACTTGTCTTCAATGTTATTTCTATCCAACAAATCGGTTTCTTCAATAATTCCAATGTATTTTTTGCTTTTTACCACAACCATATCCTTCACCTTAAACTCTTCCATCCATTGCAAAACTTTACTTCCGGTATCCGAAGGTTTTAACGGTGGTATTTCGTACGATATTAATTCTGCAGCAATCATATTGTTATTGATGAAAGTTTTACCTTTGTTTTGTAAACCTACTATTTTAGTTCAAAATTACCAATTAAAACATGACAAAATTAAGCGTAAACATCAATAAGGTTGCAACTATTAGAAATGCACGTGGAGGCAATATTCCAAACCTCGTTCAAGTGGCAATAGATTGCGAAAAATTTGGAGCAGATGGCATTACGATTCATCCCCGACCAGACGAACGACACATCCGTTACTCCGATGTTTATGATTTAAAAAAAGTAGTACAAACCGAATTTAACATTGAAGGTTTTCCAAACACAACATTTATTAATTTGGTATTAGAGGTAAGACCAGAACAAGTAACCTTGGTTCCAGACCCTCCTGGGGTTTTAACCTCTAACGCTGGTTGGGACACCAAAAAACAAAAAGATTTTTTAAAAGAAGTAATTACCGAATTCAATTCTAATGGTATTCGGACTTCTATTTTTGTTGATACTAAATTAGAAAATATAGAAAATGCAGTTGCAACAGGAACAAACAGGATTGAACTTTATACTGGTCCTTATGCCGAGTATTTTAATAAAAACAAAGAAAAAGCCATCAGCGATTTTGTAAAAGCAGCAAACCTTGCTAATAAATTGGGATTAGGCATTAATGCTGGACACGATTTAAACCTAGAAAATCTTGCTTATTTCAAACAAAACATTGTTAATTTACAAGAAGTTTCAATAGGGCATGCTTTAATTTCTGATGCTTTGTATTATGGATTAGAGCAAACAATAAAAAAATACTTATCTTGCTTACAGTAAATAAATGACATACTATGAAAACTATTATCAAAGCAACCCTTTTACTATTAATTATTGGATTGGCGGTTTCATGCTCTAACCCAAGAAAATGTGGCAACAAAAAAGGAATTAGAACCCCTATGGGTGTAATGTAAAAAATATATTTATGCGAATTATAGTTGTGATTTTTCTTTCTATTATACTTGCTTCTTGTTCTTCTACCAAAAACCAAGAAACATCCAAACACATAGATTTTAAGTCTGTTTCAAAAAACACAAATTCAGGTTTTGAAAAGTTAACCGAACAGGTTATTCAAAACAAAACCGATTTTGAAAAAGCTTGGGCTATTGCTTGGTCGCATTTTTCCGACCCAACTCCATTACCTGCAATTAATTTTGAAAACGAAACCGTTGTTTTAGTAGCTTTAGGCATGCGAAACAATGGCGGATTTCAACTCAACATCAATACTGTTCATGAATTGGGTAATGAGCTAACCATTAATTATACCGAAACAACCCCAAACCCAAAGTGTAGCAATACTCAAGCTATTGTTTTTCCTTATGAGTTTATCAGTATTCCTAAAACTTCAAAAAAAGTAACATTCAACTCTTCACAACAAGTAGGAAGTTGTAATTAAACTTTATTCTTTGGCGTGGTTGCCAAAAACTCTTTTAGGTAATATGGTTCAAAATAAGCAATATCTTCAAACTGTTGTTTATTCAATTTTTCCAAAGCCAATTGGTTGATGTATTTAGCCGATGGCTCAACATTATCAATAAAAACAGCATTTTTATGTCCGCTAAGCAAAGTTTTGCATTTTTCAGCTCCATCACCAAAAAATACCACTTTGTGTTCTTCTAAAACTTTTACAAAAGAGCTTTCATCCATAACTTTTGCTGAAATAGGCTCAATCATTTCCAAACTTGAATTGTACAAAGCGGTATAAACCTCCATTCGTCGAGCATCTATCATAGGGCAAAAAAGAGTAACCCCTCCCAAATCCTCAACGAGAGGGTGGGAGTTGATAACCGATAACGCTAATGCTTTGAGGGTATCAATAGCTATTAATGGTTTTTCCAAGCCATAACACAACCCTTTTGCAGAAGAAACGCCAATACGTAAACCTGTATAAGAACCTGGCCCTTTACTTATCGCTATTGCATCTAGTTCGTTGAGTTTTATTTTGGCTTCGTTACAAGCCAATTCAACAAAATGGTTTAGATTTTCGGAGTGAGAATATTCTCCACCAGTTTCTTTTAACGCTAACAACACACCATCTCTACTTATTACCACACTGCACATTTTTGTGGCAGTTTCAATTCCCAAAATCAAGCTCATTTCGATATTATTTTTATTTCTACCCTTCTGTTTGCAGAGTGTTCGTCTTCTATTTTTGGATCAGGGTAAATCATTTTTGAATTACCATAACCGGTACATTGTAGTCGACTCAACTCAATCCCATTCGATGTTAAATAATCTTTAACAGCATTTGCTCTATCAATCGACAACTTTTTAAACTCATTATGATTGGATTGTCCAGGACCGTTTACATGACCTTCAATTTCAATTTTAACCGATTTATTTAATTCCATAAAATTTAGCAAACTCTTTAAAGAGCTTTCTGCTGTTTTCAAAAATTTATCGCTGGCTGGCTGAAATTGTATATCATCTAAACTCACGTTTTTACCTTCAACAATTCGCTCCAACGCAACAGCCTGATGAAATTGGTCTTTCGATTTGTTAATGTTAATTTTTGTGGAATACAACATATAACCTTCGGTAGCAACGGTTAAATTTATTCGGTACATTGTTTTTTCAATTATTGCTTGATAGTTAGTGATGTTATTCAACTCCACATTTTCTTTTCGCAACCCACTTATGGTAACATTTGCCGATATAGGTTGCTTGGTTGCAGCATCGCTAATATCAATGGTAAAATTAAGTTTTGGAGTGTCTTTTATTTCTTCCACTTTTACTTGTTCAACAACAGGTTCAACCATTTTTTTAACTTTTGGAAAATGCAACAACAAGGTATGATTGCTATTCGCTTTTTTAGGATTGTTAACCACCAACACAAACTCATCGCCTTCTTTTGCACTCACATATTTGCTATAGTTGTTATTTACGCCTGGCATTGAAAATTCTTGAGTAGAAGTTAACGATAAACCTGTGGTCGAACTCCTTGATAAATTAGCTCGAATGGGTTTTATTCTGTTGGAGTCTATTCTACGACAAAACTGACTTTTATGCTCAAACAATAAAAAATCCCAGTCATCCAATTCGTTGTTCGAAACAATATCAAATGTAAAATTTCCAGTTGCCGGTACTTTAAACAAATACCAAATCGAATTAGCTTCTTCAGGAAATGAAGAAATGTCGTCGTTAAAATTATTTTTAAACTCTAATTTTTGACCAAAACCACTAATATTTTTTGCTTGATAAATGGTGTCGGTTAGTTTCAACAACTTATCGCAATCTGCGTTTTGGGCAAACCCAAAACTCCAATTAAAAAGAAAAAGTGTGAGTATTATTTTAAAATGTTGGCTCATAATTAAGATTCAAAAATAAATCATTTCTACTCAATCTTCAAGTACAATGCCAGTTTGGTTTATTTTTTAACGAATTAGGGTAACTGTGCCTCTTTTTTGATATTCGTCGCCAGTATTAGATTTGAATTTTATCAAGTACACATAAGCTCCCATTGGCAAGTTATTACCCGAGTTATTGAACTGCCCATTCCACCCTTCATCTCTATTAGTTGTTTCAAAAACTTTTTGTCCCCACCTATCAAATATTAAAAATTGATACGAAGCCAACTCAAAAAATATTGTTGATGGCTTAAAAGTTGGGTTAAATGGACTTAAAGGCTCAAAAGCATTAGCAATATACATAAATGGTTCATGCTTAACACAAACCTCAGCAGACGAACTTGTTGCCATTGGTAGATTATCAACGTGAATTGTATTTTGCTCTATTGCTAAAACTTTATAACAAAACTCACCAGTACCTTGCAATTCGGTAGAAACATCATCAACATAATTATTTACAGTAGAAGCTGCAGGTATAGTCGCCACTAGATTAAAACTCATTTCGTCTTTTGACTGTCTATAAATTAAATATTCTTTTACCCCTCCTTGCCAACCATCATAATACGTCCAATTTAACTTATTGGTAGAACTAGCAATGTCTTCAACAACCGTTAATATTATGGTTTGAGCAATATTTGATGTAATTTTTGATTGGTTACACTGATTTACTGCTTCAATTTGATAGGTGTACGAATTATTTTTTGCATCTACACTTTCGTCATAATAACTAACCATGGGATTCATGCCCTGAAAATCAGAAACGGAATGAATAGTAGAAAAAACATTATCATTGGTTAATGCTCTTTTTATGTTGTAGTATTTTATATCTGCTGCGGTATCAACATAAAATTGAACCAAGATTTGGCTCGAGTCAATTACAGTTCCAGTAAAAAGATATAAAAATGTAGGATTTTTTAGAAAATTACCCGAAACATCAACAATATTAGATGCCGATGTAAATGGACCTGCTCCACCGTTTTCTATAGCTCTAACAAAAAACTGATAATTGGTACCTATTACCAAGCCACTGTAGAAATATGTTAGTGAGTTAGTTGTAGCTATGGGTATAAATCCTGCACCATTAATATTTAAATACACTTGATAAAGTACATTGGTTCCCGATACAAAATTATCATAAGCACTCCAATTAAGTGTTGTTGAAGAACTGCAAATATCTATTTGATTAGTTAATTCAATTGGATGTTGTGGGTTAGCTGCAAAAGGACTTATACCTATTCCTGTTCCACAATTTGCAACAACTCTAATTTCTTTAATTTGATATTTAATGATGGTGTCATAAGGTATGATGAAAAAATAGGTTGTATTATTTACAGAATTTAAACTATCGTTGGCTGATGTATTAGGGTTAACTACATAAATATCATAGGTAATTATTCCTGCATCTGGACTTGGTTGCCAACCAACAATAACATCTCCGTTTGGCAAAACCGAAACAGTATCAACTACAATTTCAGTTGTACATTGAGAAAATCCTGTTAAGGAAGAAACCAATAAGATTAATATGAAGAGAATTTTTTTCACAACAATTTACAACAGATGACTTCTATTGTTTTTAATTACTTTTTTCTGACGAAAAAAGTAACTCACCTTTTTTCAATTTATTGTATCTATCAACCAAAATAGCAAGTAATTTACTAAACGTTTGCATAGCTTCTTTGGTTGAACTGCTAATTTCTGATTGCTTTAATTTTAACATTAAAAATCCGTACAATGCAATAAGACAAGCTTCAATCTCGGAGTTCGCCTCGGTAGATTTAACCATAAAGTTTCGGATATTTTCTTTCGCAGCAATATAAGCATTTTGATAATCTACATCTTGTATGGTGGTTAAAAGCGAATTATGTAAATTATTCAGTTCATCCAATTGTTTTACAAGAAAGCTCAAATGTCCTTTTTCTGATTTGCCTTCTTTCAGCATTTGTTCAATTAAATTCTGATACCACAATTTAATGTCGTATTGTGTTTCTTTAGGCACATCAAATTTTGATATAATGGTATCATTAATTTGAGTTAAATCGAAATTATTTGAACGGATAATGTCTTCAATTTGCCACATGTACAAAATGTACTCGGCAATATTGGTTTGTTTTTTATGTTGTGCAATTAACATTATTTTTTTGTCGATTTGGCTTTATATTCAGCGTTTAGTCCATCAACCACATGTTGTGTAATATCAATTTCTGGTTTAAAATCTAACACGATGTTACCCAATTGCGATGCTCCAATAATGATATCGTAATTTGTTGTTTTGTTATGTTTTTGGATGTAAGCCTGAACAGTTTTTTGAAATTCGTCATTCAATTTTGCTTCTTCTTCTTGGAATTTTCCAGCAAAATCTTCTCTTAATTTGTATAGTTTTTGTTCTTCTTCAGCCAATTCCTGTTGTTTCATTTGTCCTTCAAACTGTGTCATGGTTGAAGCTTTTTGTTGGAAATCTTTCACTTTTTTTTCAAACGCACCCATTTTACCAGCAATTTCAGACTCATACTTGGTTTGTTTTGCTTTAAGTTTTTGAATTAATACTTCATAAAAATCATATTTATCTTGTAATGAATCAATATTGATATACCCAACATTTGCAAATCCATTTTTTGAAATAACAGGAGAAGCTGGCTCAACATTATCCTCTACAACAAGCTCATCAGTATCGGCTGGAGCACAGGAACTAGAGCAAGAAAAATGTAAATAATAGAGCACTGCAACTGCAATAGCCAAAACTATGTTTATAATTAAAGAGGTATTCTTCATGATAGCATTTAATTTAAAATTGAAATACAAAGTTGAGCAATATAATTAAGATAGAGAAACTTAATTGCTATTTTTGAATGTGTAAAGAAATTTATAACCTAATGATTTTAAATCGTTTAAAGATTAAATTAGTCTATTTCGTGTTCAACTGATTTGCAAACGAAATTAAAAGGCAAGTTAACCATACAAGCATAATCCTCGCCAACCTCCTTCATGTCGTCGTCTTCTACCGAAAAGCTCCAAGAAACTTCAATGTTAGAGCCATTGTTTCTTAATTCGTTGAGTGTATATAGAACAAATAGAATACGTTTAGAAGAAACGATATTAAAGTACTCTAAATCAAATTGAAAGGTAATAGGTGTATTAATTTTTCCGTCTAAATTTTTCAACCAATCAATAACAGGGTCATAAAACTGGTCAACTTCTGTGAAAACAGATTTCCCTTTTATATAAAAAATATTCTCGCCTAAATCGAATCTAATTTCAGGGGTTGAATCGGTTGCTTTTACATAAAATGGTTTCATTATAATGCTTTAAATGAAATATAAATTTAGAAAAAAAATAACGATAACCACTATTTTTTATACCTAATTACAAAAATGAAAGATTAAACACACTATATTTAAGATAAAAACTTATTTACAAGCTCTTCATATCTTTAAGTTTTGATGCCTGTCGTCTCGATATTTCAACTTTTGCTCCCGTTTTAAGCTTAACCATTAAGCCTCCATTAAACCAGTTTTCTATGCTTTCAATCCAATTTAAGTTAATGATGAACTTACGGTTGGCTCGAAAAAACACATTTTCATCGAGCTTGTTTGCTAAATTATTTAATGATTTAAGAATCAATGGTTTATTGTTATCAAAAAACACTCTAACATAATTTCCCTCCGATTCAAACATTGGCACATCTGACAACTTAACAAACCAACAACGCTCACCATCCTTAACAAATACTTGATCGTTTAAGCCTAATTTCTGACTGTTGTTTTCAATAAAATCGTTAGAATTGAACTTATTTATAGCTTCCTCTAAACGTTCTGACTGAATTGGTTTTAGCAAATAATCGAGTGCATTTACTTCAAAAGCTTTAATTGCATACTCATCATAAGCTGTTACAAAAATAATTTCGGGAATATAATTTAGTTCTTCCAACAATGCAAAGCCATCTTTACCTGGCATATTGATATCTAAAAATACCAAATCAGGCTTATGCTTTTCAATATTTACCAATGCCGATTGTACACTATCACATTCTGCTAACACCTCAACATTTGGAAATTTTGCTAGCAAACTCTGCAACTCTTTACGCGCTAACCTTTCATCGTCTACAATAATTACTTTCATAATTGTTCGTTTTTGTTTTACAGTTGAGTTTTAGTTGGAATAATTAATACTGTTTTTACTCTACCGTTTTCATTTATTATAGAAAACTGTGCTTTATCGCCAAACAACAATTGCAATCGTTGTTTAGTGTTTACAACTCCGAAACCCGTTTCTGGTTGATGATTTTCATCGTAAAACCCAGAATTGTAAATCGTTACAGTTAAAACATCTTTATCTAACCTCGATTGTATATCAACAACACCTCCCTCTGGTAATTTTGATGTGCCATGTTTTATTGCATTTTCAACCAAAGTTTGAATCATTAACGGAGGAATTAAAAATGTTTCAGTATTCGAATCAATTTTTTTTACGATGGTTAATTTTTCTTCAAATCGAGTTTTTTCTAAACTTAAGTAATCATCAACAATTTTTAACTCGTCGCTTAATGGAATTAATTTTTTCTTTCCAATCATTAACGAATTTCTTAATACATTAGATAATTGAGTTATAGCATTTTTAGCCAATTGTGGATCCTCATCAACCAAAGCCCTAATGCTATTCATCGAATTAAAAATGAAATGAGGGTTGAGTTGAGATTTTATTTTATTCAATTCAATTTCATTTCGAGCTGCTTCCCAACGTAAATTTTTAATCTCTTCTTTTTTATAATTGTTGATGAAATGAAAAAGAAAATAAAGTAACGACCATAGTAAAAATAACAACGACCAATTAATAATTTTTGGGAAAGCATCAGCCAACAAAAACGAATATGCCTGACCGATGATTAAAACTTCAAGTACTAATGTTTGAATAAAATAGACTATAATACCTACAACAATAACTCCAATAAAAACCCTTGGAATTAAGTTTGAAACCGACAATTTCATCCAATTTAATTTGATGATTATTCCACGGTAAAAATGAGAAATAGATAAGCCTATAAAATAGATGGATAACAAACTAAACAACAATTCTGTGGTTACGTCATTACCATTTAACTGATTAAAAACACCCACAATTAAAACATAAACCAACCAGCCAATAATTTGAGCTATCCAATAAAGTCTATTTTTGTTGAGTATCAATACTATTGTTTTTTAGTTACATTTTAGTATTCAACCAAGCTTTTTGAAGCGTAAGCTGTTGAGGCGTAGCCGATGGATTAAATTCTATAAAATATTTCTTTGTTTTTTCTACCAACATCGCTTTCGATTTTAAAGTTACGTTTTTTGATTTACCCTTTACTTCACGACCCACAACAACTTCTATTTTATCTCCTTCTTTTAATGTATTCTTAAGTCTAGCCAATTCTGTTTTAACATTATCAGCTGTAATTTCAACACCATTAATCGAATAAATAATATCATTGTTTTTATACCCCAACGATTTTCCGAACTCATCCATATTACCAGTATCAACCACATAAATTTTATCAATTTCCTCATTATAACTCATTGAAGCACCTCCCATTGATACCTCTTTTACAGTTACATTTGTTTTATAGGTTATTCCAACTTTATTTAACAACTCCTCTAAAGGTAAAGAGCTTTCTCCTTCCACATACATTTTAAAAAATTCTCTAATTTTTTGGGATGATAAACTGGCTATTTTATCAAACAGTTCTTCATCTTTAAACGATACATTTTTACCATATTCCTTCGATAACATTGCCATCATATCTTTCATACCCATCTCTCCTTTAGAATACTCTCTTAACAGAATATCTAAACACATTCCTATTAAAGCTCCTTTTTGGTAAACATTACCATATTGTTTTTCATGTTCGTCTAAACAACCTAAGCTCATGGCAGTAAAAGGCAGATTATCTTTGTAATAACTGGCTCCCTTAATTTTATCTTGAATTACTTCCAAATATTCATCTTTTGAAATCAAGCCTTCATATACCTGAACGTGTCCAGCAAAATATTCTGTAACCCCTTCATACATCCATAAATGTTTCGACATTTTTGGGTTGATGTAATCAAAATCACCAATTTCTTCCGAATGAATATTTAATGGAGTTACAATATGAAAAAATTCATGAGCAGCAACATCGATTAAAAATCCTGAGATTCTTTCAGCAGTCATTTCTGGTAAGTAATAAAATGACGAGTACGAATGCTCTAAAGCACCACTTCCACCTGAACCACTTTGTCCTGCATATAAATATATAATAAAAGCATACTTATCGATAGGCAACTTACCTCCCAAATAATTTTTTTGAGCCTCTAAAATTGAAGCAATATTTTTTGCAATTTCTTTAGAAGTAACCGTTTTGTTTTTTGCATAAACAGAAATTAATATATCGGCACCACCAACTTCTATCACTGTGGTATCTGGCACATTATACATTATGGGTGAATCCACCAAATCCATGTAATTATTCACATAATACACATCTTTATTTCCTATTGTTTTAATATCGGTTAAACCTGTTGCTCCATAAAAATTATCTGGTCGAGTTACGGTTAATTCATACTTCAGGTTCTTTAACCCATCAAAATATCCAAAAAAACCATGATTATTTAACACAATGTTTTCATCCTTTTCGATATTAGTCCCTCCTGGTTCAAAAACCAAATCTTTAACTTTTGCATCCCATGTATCTTCTACCCAATAGGAGATTTTTGCTAAGTTTTTAGCATTATCTATTTCCCATCTGTTGTCATCCAATCGTGTAACACTCATGGCATACCCTTTTTTATCAAATGCCTCAAAATCCATTGAATATTGCCCAAAATCATAAATCCTATATGTACCTGGAACCATTTTGGGTATGTTATAGATGATTTTATCCAATTTAATCTCTGGTGCATCCAAAAAGACTTGTACCATATCGTTATTAACCTTGGTTAAATCTATACTAAACTTATAGGCAGCATTTTGAGCCCACGATATTGTAGTAAAAAAAACAGCAAAAAAGAAAATGACTTGTTTCATAAATAAGTATTATTTGTTTGCTACAAATATATGTTTGATTAACCACAAGAACAATGTTAATACACCAGTGGTTATTTAGATATACAAAAGGAAAAATTTAGGTTTTTATAAATAGAAAGAGGAGGCAACTGCCTCCTCTTTCTATTTATCTTGTTAAGCAATTTCTAATTCATTGCAAAAGTAAAAGTATTACCTGCAATTGTAACCGTTGCAATATTATCGCAATTACCACCACCAAAATTAACTGTTCTAGTCAATAAGCCACTTGGCACAATATCAACAGTACCGCTAACTAACCATCTACAACAAATTTCTTTTCTTAATGGCGAAGTAATATTAACAGAATACGATTTACCAACTCTATTAACGCCTGTTGCAGAACCAGTTATCAAGTAAACATCGTCACAAAGCCCAAGTAATCCAGGCGTAGATTCACCCGCAACCCATTCATTGGTTCTAGTTGAACTCCAAGTAGTATAACCGCCTGCAGGAAAAGTAACTTTACCGTTTGTTACCTGAACAGTAAATGAAAGGTTTCCAGAAGAGTTTCGTCCATTATTTGTTATGGTTTTTGTTCCTTCAATTAAATGATCGTTGATGTAATAATTTTGAGGTTGAACAGTTAGAACGCTTCCCGCATTCACATATCTATCAGTAAGTGTTACTGATATTACACCTCGTCTATTTACTCCATCGGTTCCAGTACAATTTGTTGTTCCAAAATCAATAGTCATTGTTTTAGGCCAATATTGCGCAGAGTCAATCCAATTAGGACTAATACTAACTGTAGCGCATGTTCCAAAGAAAAAACCTGCTTTATTTGTATTTCCTTCATCTTTTGCTGCTTCTTCGACAACCTTCTTTATGTCATCAAACATATTTTGAGATAAGGCATTATCTTGAGCCGAAGTTGTTTCATTATCAATTTTTTCTTCTTCTTTGTCTTTCTTACACGAAAAAGTGACTAAAGAAACTGTTAACATCAACAAAACTATTATACTTAAATTCCTGTTTTTCATATTTATATCATTTAAATTAGGTTACGTAAAAATATGCATTTTTAATAAAATACAACACAAATACATTGCCAAAATTGAATACTTTTGTTTAAGAATAAAAAATGATTGGCATTGTTGTTGATATTTTAAATCTAAAATTGTATTTTCACGCTGAAGTTTCTGTAAATTTTGAAACTAAAACATATCTAAACCGTACAATAGCGTAGGAATTACTAAAAATTAAAGTTATGAAAAAGCTAGTTTTAATATTTACTGTACTTCTCCCCTTGTCTTTTTTCGCACAAAGTGCTAAAGACATTAATACAGTTATCCAAAAAACTCTAGACCTACATGCATTAAAAGATTATTTTAATGATGACGAGAAGAATGGTCAGACACCTATAATTATTATTAACGACGATAAAATCCCAAATAACTTAATTGTATTTAAATTTAACAAACGAGTTAAAGTAATGACTTTTGAAGAAATGGAAGTATTTAAAAGTATTTACCAAGGAAGTTTAGATAGTTATTTTGTTTTTGAAATTATGGACTTTACTGATGACCAAGTAACCATAAAAGCTACGTTTAGAAAAAATGAAAAAATTGCCATCAATGTTAACATGAAGAAAGAAAACAACAATTGGATGGTTACCAACTCTAAAGCTGGTTAATGAGCAAATCGGTGCTTGATTTACACGACATTTTTAACAATTCAAAAAAAATTGAAGCATCATTAAATGATGCTTTTTTTGATGCCATTGATTCCAAAATAAAAACTTTAGAAATTATTCATGGTAAAGGAAGTGGACAACTCAAAAAACGAGTGATACGATTTTTGAATTTACCTGAAATAAAAAGCAAATATCATCGATTAGAAAAAGACAGTAAAAATTTTGGACGTACTTTTGTTCACTTCAAACATTAACTATGTTTACCGACGGACAAAAAATATTTGCTATACTTTTTATTGTTGCTTTTATAGTAATAATTGGTTTTCAGTTTTATAAAGATCAAAAACGCAATAAAACCTTATTTAAAGGCACTTACTGGGTACTTATCACCATTTTTGGAGTTATACTTGGCTATATTATTTTGACTAAGTTTTTACATTAACCCGCCCAACCTTCTCTATCTAAACTTCTAAATTGTATGGCTTCCGCTAAATGGCTGGACTCAATTTTGGGTGCATTTTCCAAATCAGCAATGGTTCTGGCTACCTTTAAAATTCTATCGTAAGCTCTTGCCGATAATCCGAGCCTATCCATAGCTGTTTTTAGCAATGTATTTCCGGCTTCATCAATCACACAAATTTCTCGTAATTGTTTGGAAGTCATTTGAGCATTGGCATAAATTCCTTTACTACCTTCAAACCTTTTTTCTTGAACTTGGCGAGCTTTTATAACTCTTTCTCGAATTTGACTACTACTTTCACCTTTATATTCGTTTTTACTCAATTCATTAAAAGTTACAGGTGTAACCTCTACGTGTAAGTCAATTCTATCTAAAAGCGGTCCTGATATTTTACTCAAGTATTTTTGAACCACTCCTGGTGAGCATACACATTCTTTTTCGGGATGATTATAAAACCCACATGGGCAAGGATTCATTGATGCTACCAACATAAAACTTGCAGGATAATCAACCGAAAATTTTGCTCTTGATATGGATACTCTACGTTCTTCCAATGGTTGTCTTAGCACTTCTAAAACAGTTCGTTTAAATTCTGGTAACTCATCTAAAAATAAAACGCCATTATGAGCCAATGATATTTCTCCCGGCTGTGGAAATCCACCTCCACCAACAAGAGCTACATCTGATATGGTATGATGTGGGCTTCTAAAAGGACGAACACTAATTAAAGAGGTTTCTGCAGCCAATTTTCCACTTACAGAATGAATTTTTGTTGTTTCTAATGCCTCGTGTAAAGACAAAGGCGGTAAAATGGTTGGTAATCGTTTCGCTAACATCGTTTTACCAGCTCCTGGCGGACCAATCAATATCACATTATGACCTCCAGCGGCTGCAATTTCTAATGCTCGTTTAATATTTTCTTGTCCTTTAACATCCAAGAAATCAAAATCAACACTATTTAAATTTTCATAAAATTCTTTTCTAGTATCAATTTCTGTTTTTTGTAGCGAAGTTTCTTCGTTAAAAAAATCAATTAACTCTTTTATATTTTCTATTCCAAAAACGTCAATATCATCAACAATTGCAGCTTCTCTAGCATTTGCTTTAGGCAAAATAAATCCTTTAAATCCTTCTTTTCGAGCCTGTATACCAATGGGCAATGCTCCTTTTATTGGTTGTAAACCACCATCAAGCGATAATTCTCCCATAATTAAATAATCGCCTAATTTCTGTTCGTTTATTTGTCCTGAGGCAGCTAATATACCAATTGCTATGGCTAAATCGTATGCCGAACCTTCTTTACGGATATCGGCTGGAGCCATATTAACCACCGTTTTTTTACCCGGCATTTTATAGCCTACATTTTTTAGAGCAGACTCAATTCGTTGCTGACTTTCCTTAACAGCATTATCGGGCAAACCAACCATAAAAAACTTCATTCCTCTATCCACATTTACCTCAATGGTAATTGTGATAGCATCAACACCTACAACAGCACTTCCAAAAGTTTTTACTAACATCGGTTACTAAATGTTTTCTTCTATATAATGAATTAAAGAATGAATTACTTTGATGTGAATTTCTTGAGCTCTATCAGCATATTTAGAATGTGGTGCACGAATTTCAACATCACAACTAGATGCTAGTGCTCCACCATCTTTTCCTGTTAAAGCAACCACTTTCATTCCTTTTGCCTTTGCTACTTCTACAGCTTTCATCACATTTTTTGAGTTTCCACTCGTACTAATTGCCAAAAGCACATCTGCTTTATTCCCTAATGCCTCAACATATCTGGAAAAGATTTCATCAAAACCATAATCATTACCCACACAAGAAATATGAGACGGGTCAGAAATTGACAAAGCTGGAATTGCTTTTCTATTTTCTCTAAATCTACCTGTTAACTCTTCTGCAAAATGCATAGCATCACACATTGAGCCTCCATTACCGCAAGAAATAATTTTTCCACCACCAGCTATAGCACTTGCCATTAATTTTCCTGCTTCTGCAATTTTTAGTAAATTACCTTCATCATTTATAAATTGGTCTAATAGTTGCTTTGATTCAAGAAAATTATTTTTAATACTATTTAAACTCATAATATTGAGGTGTTATTGGAATTAAATAAAAAATATGACCCTCAAATTTAGATAATAAATAAAGTATTTTTATTTTTATGGACACTTTTAAGATTTTTGACTTATGAAAAAATTACTATTAAGCACTTTACTATCGGCTTTTACCTTAATTAGCTACTCACAAAACCAATCAGAAGAGCAAGTCACTTGCTATCAAAAATATGCCGAAGTTTTTGAAAAAAGAGGTGCTACAGATGTTGCAGACGGAACTTATGATGACGTTATTATTACTTTTAGAAAAGGTAGTATGGCCGATTGTTTTTATGGAAAGGTTCATGTTAAAGGAGGCAACATAAATCCCGAAGAAATGTTTTTAAAGTTTGAAGACAATACTTATGAAAGAGTTGTAAGAAAATATAGATATCCAGACCAAGCGATAAACATTATCAATGGTATGAGTCAAACTATTGTAACTGTTGAAGATGAGTTGATTGACATTTTATTTATCAAAAAGATAAAACCTAAAAAGAAATCTTATGTTAAGGCAACTGAGCCTGACTTTGATTTTTAATGGATGATAATTAAAAGAAAGAGGCTTACTAAATGGTAAGCCTCTTTCTTTTTGAATTGAAATTTAATTATTTAATAACCCCTAATTCTTTTCCTATTTTTTCAAAAGCGTTAATTGCCTTATCTAAGTGTGCTTGAGTATGAGCAGCTGAAATTTGCACTCTAATTCTAGCTAAATCTTTTGGAACAACTGGATAAAAGAAACCAACGGCATAAATACCTTCCTTTAATAATTTATCAGCAAATGTTTGAGCTAGCTTTGCATCATAAAGCATTACAGGTACAATTGCCGAATCTCCATCTCTAAACTCTAATCCAATTTTACGCATTCCATCTTTAAAATATTTGATGTTCCACTCTAATTTATCTCGTAATTCTGTTGTGGAACTTAATAAATTAAACACCTCAATTGCTGCTCCAACTATTGCAGGTGACAATGAGTTTGAAAACAAATATGGACGTGAACGTTGACGCAACATATCAATGATTTCTTTTTTACCAGATGTAAACCCTCCCATTGCTCCACCTAACGCTTTACCTAAAGTGGAAGTGATAATATCTACCCTTCCCATTACATTGTTGTACTCATGCGTTCCTCTACCTGTTTTCCCAATAAAACCAGTTGCATGAGAATCATCTACCATCACCAATGCATCATACTTTTCAGCTAAATCACATATCTTATCAAGTTTTGCCACATAGCCATCCATCGAAAAAACACCATCTGTAACAATAATTCTATTGCGTTGTGCTTGAGCTTTTTTTAGCTGTTCTTCCAAATCAGCCATATCGCTATTTTTATACCGATATCGATGAGCTTTGCACAAACGAACTCCATCTATTATAGAAGCATGATTTAGTTCATCAGAAATAATTGCATCGTTCTCTCCAAAAAGTGGTTCAAATACACCTCCATTTGCATCAAATGCAGCAGCATACAATATGGTATCTTCCATTCCTAAAAAATTAGAAATTTTTTCTTCTAATGTTTTATGAATATCTTGAGTTCCACAAATAAATCGAACTGAAGACATTCCATATCCATGAGTATCTAATGCTCTTTTTGAGCCCTCAATAACTTTAGGGTGTGACGATAATCCTAAATAATTATTTGCGCACATAATTATAACTTCTTCGCCAGAGTTCACTTTCACTTGTGCCCCCATTGGGCTTGTTATAATTCGTTCTTTCTTATATAAACCTGCTTCTTCGATTCTTTTTAATTCTTCTTGAAGGTCTTTTTGGAGTTTTCCGTACATAATAAAAATTTAAAAGAACAAACTTAATTAATAAAGTATAAAAACATGACAAATGACATAATTGAATCTTATATAATTATTAATTTAGTGTTACAATTTTAAACTTATATACAATGGATATTAACACAGTAATTTTAGCTCTACAAGTATTATTGGCATTATTATTTGCTTATACTGGTTTTACAAAAGTTTTTCAAGGTAAAGTCGCTTTTTCTAATAGTAAAAGTTGGGAAGATGACTACTCTTCATCTACACTTAAGTTGTTTGGTTTTTTAGAACTGTTAGGTGCTGCTGGTCTAATTGTACCCTACGCTACTAATATTTTACCCATTTTAACTCCTGTTGCAGCAACTGCTTTAGCAATGGTTATGGCGGGGGCAATTTTAGCTCACATTAGAAGAGAAGAGCATAAAATGATATTATTAAATATCGTTGTTATTTTCTTATTGGCTGGAATTGGTTTTGAAAGATTATTAGAATTGTATATTCACTAGGAGATATCTTATAAAAAGAAAGAGCCGTTTACATTGTTGCAAACGGCTCTTTCTTTTTATCCTAAACCCTGGATTAAACTAATCCTTGATCTAACATTGCATCGGCTACTTTTACAAAGCCCGCAATGTTTGCACCTTTTACGTAATCTACTTTTCCTGCTTTTTTATCATAACCGTATTGAACACAACTTCTGTGAATTTCAATCATGATATCATGTAAATGCTCATCAACAACTTTTGCCGACCACGACATACGTTGTGAATTTTGCGACATTTCCAAACCTGAAGTTGCAACACCACCAGCATTTACTGCTTTTCCTGGTGCAAAAACAACTCCTGCAGCTTTTAACATTTTATATGCCTCAAGTGTAGTTGGCATATTAGCTACTTCTACTAAATAAGGTACTTTGTTTTTAATTAATTCTTTTGCATCATTTACATCTACCTCATTTTGAGTAGCACAAGGCATAGCTATATCAACTTTTAAGCCCCATGGTTTTTTACCAGCATGGAAAGTTGCACCATATTTATCGGCATAATCTTGTACTCTATCTCTACCGCTCGATCTCATTTCTAATAAGTACTCCACTTTTTTACCTGTAATACCTTTTTCATCATACACAAATCCATCAGGACCAGAAATAGCTACAACTTTACCTCCAAGTTCATCTATTTTTTTTGCAACACCCCAAGCAACGTTTCCAAAACCAGAAACTGCAACAGTTTTACCTTTAATAGTATCACCTACATTTTTTAAAATCTCTTGAGTAAAATATACCGCACCATAACCTGTTGCTTCTGGACGAATTAAAGAACCTCCCCAGTTAATTCCTTTACCTGTAAAAACTCCTGTAAATTCATTTGCCAATCTTTTGTATTGACCAAACATATATCCAATTTCTCTAGCACCTACACCAATATCTCCGGCAGGTACATCAGTATTAGGACCAATGTATTGATATAATTCTGTCATTAAACTTTGACAAAAACGCATGATTTCATTATCTGATTTTCCTCTTGGATCAAAATCTGACCCCCCTTTACCACCACCCATTGGTAATGATGTCAAACTATTTTTTAAGGTTTGTTCGAATGCCAAAAATTTCATCACACTCATATTAACAGATGGATGAAAACGCATACCTCCTTTGTATGGTCCAATCGCACTATTCATTTGCACTCTATATCCCGTATTAATCTGGAACTCTCCTTTATCATCTACCCAAGGCACTCTAAAACTAATAGATCTTTCAGGTGTAGCCATTCTTTCTAAAATTTTAGCCTCTTTGTATTTAGGATTTTTAGCAATGTATGGCAATACTGTTTCTGCTACTTCTTCAACAGCTTGTAAAAATTCTTTTTCATGAGCAAGTTTTTCTCTGAACGGCGCCATAAAGGCCGCTAGTTCTTCTTTATGAGTTGACATATTTTAATATTTTGAATTTCAATTTTATGTTAATGGGTAACAAATGTATATATTTTTAAAAATAACCCGCCTATTTTTTAAATAAATTCGATTAACTCCTCTTATTTAGCTTTTCAATGGTGAATATTGAGTTATTAATTGATGTATTGAAAAGAATATACCATAAAAATAATCGCCTTTGAAAAACTACATTTGTACCCTTGATTTTAATTTTTTAAATACTAAATGGATAGCATTTTACTCATCGATAATTACGACTCATTCACATACAACCTGTTACATTACATTGAAAGTGTTTCTGATAAAAAAATTGATGTTGTACGAAATGATAAAATTACACTTCAGGACATAAATAAATACGATACCATAATTTTATCTCCAGGTCCAGGTTTACCAAAGGATGCTGGTATTTTATTAGATGCGATAAAACATTATGCTTCATCTAAAAAAATATTGGGTGTTTGTTTAGGTATGCAGGCTATTGGTGAAGTTTTTGGCGGAAAACTAAAAAACCTTCATCAAGTATATCATGGAGTTGCAACAAATTTAGAAGTAATAGAACATTCCGATTTATTATATAAGGGGATTCCAAAAAACTTTAAGGTTGGAAGGTATCATAGCTGGGTTATTGATGAAAAAGATTTTCCAAAGGAATTAATCATTACTTCCATTGATGAAAAAGAAAACATTATGTCGTTAAAACACCAAAACTTTCAACTTTACGGTGTTCAATTTCATCCCGAATCTATTCTAACGGAATATGGAAAAGAAATTATTGCTAACTTTTTAGCTATTTAGTTTTTTCTCCTTCCCTTTAAAATAACCATTTAAGAAAATAGTTGCCAAAACTATAATGGTCCCCATGTAAAACCCATAACTCATGGTTTCAGATTCGGGCCAAATTAATATGGCTAAAACAATAGAATAAATTGGCTCTAAGTTCACACTCATTGTTACTGAATAAGGGGTTATTCTTTTCATCACCTCAACACTAACAATAAAAGCAAAAGCCGTACAAATTGTCCCTAAAATAATGAGCCATTTTATATCGGCTCCTGCTATTTGATAAGCAGCAACATCAAACCCTTTGTAGCCAATTAAAATAAATGTTACCACGGTAAAAGCTCCTAGCAGTTCAAAAAATGAAATGGTTTTTGAATTTGCCTCTTTAATTAGCATACCATTTAACACCGTAAACCATGACGCTAGAGCTGCCGAGAAAAAACTCAGCAACATTCCCGTTAGATATTTGAACTCAAAACTAAAGATAAAGTATAACCCAACTATGATTAACAAACCAAATATCAACTCATACGCTTTTATTTTTCGTTTAAAATAAATAGGTTCTATGATTGAAGTAAATAATGTACTACTTGAAAAACAAACCAAGGCAACTGAAACATTTGATTGTTTTATGGCTTCAAAAAAAGTAATCCAATGAATAGCTATAATTACTCCCACACCTAATATTTTTATCAGTACTTTTTTAGATATTTTTAGTGGATGTTTAATGACAAGAAAGTACCCTCCAATTCCCAACAAAGCAATGCCTACTCTATACCAAACCAACAAATACGAATCTGCCTGAATTAGTTTACCAAGAATACCAGTAAATCCAAAAATAAAAACAATGACATGAAGCCAAATATGGTACTTGTATTTTTCTAGCATAGTTGCGACAAAGTAAATTATAAAAACTTATAAATGTTTTTAATTTTCAAAAAATTAATTTCAAGTTTTGATGTATCTTTGAGCATTAATGTTATCCTAACTACGATGAAGTTTTTATTAAAATTATTTTCCGTTTTAAGTTTTATGTTCTTGTTTTCATGTACTGGAAATGATACTTATTACACTCAATTAACCAAAGTAAAATCTATTGCTGAAAGGGTTGCAGATTTAAACAAGTCGTTGCCAGAGGTTAGAAAGTCTGAAAAAAAATCATCTCTAATAAAAGAAGATGAGGATTATTTAGAGTTTGAATACCCTATTGGAGAAAATGATTCGTATAAAGCCACTTATTTTTTTGATGCTGCTGGTTGTTATGAAGTTGGATTAGATACCTACTTCAGTTTAGAAACTGATGCTGCAGATGTTTTAAATGAGATTAAATCATCTTTTGAAAGCGACCCAAATTTTGGACCTCCCACAAATAATGCGAACAGTTTGTATGAATGGAGTAGTAAAGATGGTTTGGTTTCAGTAGAGTTAGATTATCTTAACCAAGATAAAGGCATGATAAGACTGACAGTTTTTGCAAATCAATAAAAAAGGGAGCTGAAAATATCAGCCCCCACAATAAATTATTGTTTTACTATCTTCCTAACAATAACATTATTTTCAGAAATTATCCTCACAAAGAAACTCCCAAGACTTAAATTCTCGGTTGAAATTGATGTGTTAATATCATTAGTTGAATGATTTAAAACCGTTCTTCCGTGAATATCAACAATATTAATTATGGTTTCTTTTTTAGATAACCCAATAAAATTAATCTGATTTGTAAACGGATTTGGGGCAATTACAACTTCATCAATAGAAGCATTATTTTCAATTCCCACACAAGTATTAACAGTAATTTCAGTTGAGTCAGAATTAGAACACGAATTTGCATCTGTATAAGTGTAAGTTGTAAAAAATGTACCAACACCAGATATTGCTGGATCAAAATTACTACCATTAACACCTAATCCCGAATAAACTCCTCCCATAGGAGATCCTATTGGTAAATTAATTGCTGAAGAATTTAAACAAATTGTATTTGGGTTAAAGACATCAATGCTAACACTAGGTAACGAATTTACATTAACTGTGATACTACTACAATTTGATGAAGCTACACAATTACCTTCACCTCTCACAAAATAATCAGTAGCAGACAACGGCATTACAGAAATTGTATTTCCAACACCTAAAAAAGTACCTCCGCAAGTTGATGAATACCAATACCAATTCGATGCATCATTTAAATTACCGCTAATGATTGACAATGTGGCACTATCACCAAAACAAATAGGGTTATTTAATGAACTTATTGATGGTAAATCTGGCAAACTACAGGGCGGCATTCCATATTGAGCTGAAAAAGCATCATACCCAATTGAAGTACTTAAATTAACAATACCTACTCCAGGATCAAAATCTACAGTATTTTGAAAAGCTCCGCCTATAAATATTTTTCCAGAATTACTTAAGTCTGTTGCATAACCAAAATCAAATCCTGTTGAACCCAAACTAGTGGCTTTAATTAAAGTTCCTATTTTAGAATATACAACTACAAAAACATCATGATTTCCGTTAGCAAATAGAGTATCTGTTCCTATACTCGGATCAACATCTATACTATTTAGATATGAACCACTTATAACTATTTCATTGTTAACATTATTAGAAATTCCATAGACATTAGAAATACTGGCAGATTGATCGCCAATATTTATTCCCCAGACATAATTACCTAAACCATCATACTTTGCTAAAAATGCATGTGTATTCGGTGTTGTTAACTGATTTACACCTACTCCTGGATTAAAATCTACAGTACCATTAAAATTTCCAGTTACATATAAAAATCCATCATTTCCAATTGACATATTTTTTGCCCCATCCGCTCCATTTGAACCAATATTAAATGCCCATACATAATTTCCGTTATTATCATATTTTGCAACAAAAACATCAGCCGTACCATTAGATGTTAAAGTATTTGTTACAACAGAAGGGTTAAAATCTACAGTTCCAAAAAACTGACCTGAAATATATACATCTCCTAAAGAATCTGTTACAACACCATACCCTATATTGCTTCCATCAACAGAACCCGCATTTATTGCCCATAAGTAATTCCCATTAGCATCGTATTTAGCTAAAAAGATATCTTCTGCACCTGCACTTGTCAAGTCCGCTGTAGCACCACTTGGGTCAAAATCAACAGTACCTATAAAGTAACCAGTAATGAATATATTATTGTTCATGTCTGTTGTAACAGAAAGAGCCTGATCAAGACTTAGTCCTCCTATTGAAAAACTCCATTGGTGAACTCCTAATGAATTAAATTTTGCCAAGAAAATGTCATCATTTCCATTAGAATTTAATAGTGAACCTCCAGCATTCAAAGTATTTTGAAACGAACCGCAAACCAAAACATTCTCACTTGTATCTAATGTAATTGAAGTGCCTGTATTATAAGAACCTGACGAGCCAGTAAAATATTTTGTCCATTGAGGTACGCCCGATGTATTTATTTTTTGAACTAATACCATCCCTGTAGTCACATTTTGTATTCCTGTTTGATAAACATTTTCTTGACTATCATATACAGCATCATTTATTTGCTCATTAGCTCCATTGATTGCAGAACGGAAAGCCCACTCATAAATAAATTGATTTTGAGCAACAATTTGATTTGAAAATAATAACACTCCCATTATAGTTAGGGTTTGATATAAGAATTTAAAGTTTTTCATAATTATATTTTTTTAGTTTATTGATTATTTTATTTTCCAAACATCTTTTTTAAATCATTAGCATCGTTTACCTTACTACTTCTAGATTTTGCAGTAACACTTGCATCTGTTTTAACAGTTATCTCTGCCTTTGAACTCAATGAAGCGAAATCGCCATAAACAGGTTTTGTTATAGATTTTCCATCTTCCCAAACAGTTTCGTATTTAATTATTTTTTGTCCCCTTAACTCAAACTCTAGTTGATAAGCATCCAAATTCCCAGCACCTTCTTTCGAAAAAAGATACTTAAATCCAAAAGGTTCAAAAGGATATTCATCAATAGTAAAATAACCATTTCCATTATCAGGATTATCGACTTTATTTACAACAGCTAGAAGCAAATATTTCATTCCTGGAATTTTTGTTGAGTTTTTTAGCTTTGCCATAAATTCATCAAGTGTGTACTCAATAAAACCGCCCGACCCTTTTCTTGTTTTAAACCTTACTACAGCAGTTATAAGGTCATAACCACTAAAGTCAGGCACATGTGTTAAACTCACGAATAACATTCCCATATCGGATGAATTCACTTCTTTAACATTTTTAATTTCGCTACCATTTTTTAATATAGAATAAGACACTTCGATACTTTTTTGTGCTTTAATAATTGTACCAAAGCACATCATTAAGATTGTAATAATTAGTAATTTTTTCATGTTTTTTTATTTTAAATTTATTCTCCAAATCTCCATGAATAATAAATCCCTTTTGTCATCCAAAAGGATGATTTTAAAAAAAATTTTGTTTTATAAAAAACCTTTATACATTTGATGATATGCAATTTTTAATGAAACCATTACTAGTATCAATCTTTCTATTTTTGGAAATACAATTGTGTTTTTCAACTGAAAAAATTGATAGTTTAAAAATTGAACTAACCAAGGTTAAGGAGGTAGAAAAAATTGAAATCCTTAAAAAATTATCATTAGAACTCTCATTAGTAGACAATAAAGAAGCATTGAAATATGCCAAAGAAGGCTTACAACTATCACATAATTTAAAAGATACCTCCGAAATTTTTTTTTATGATAACCTTGGAGAGATTTACCGAAATATAGGAAACTTTGAAGAAGCAACAGTAAGCATTTATAAAGGTCTGTTATTAAAACAAAAGAAATCCGACCCAAAAGACATGGCTATTTCCTATAACATGCTAGGTAAAATCTATGCAAATAAAGGCGATTACGAAAAATCGATTTTAAATTTTATTGAAGCACTTAAATTAATGGAAAAAATAGGAGATGAAGAAGAGCAATCCTTTTATTTAAACAACATTGGTATTGTGTATGATTTACAAAAAATGTATAATAAAGCGCTAGAGTATTATGGTAAATCGTTAGTAATAAAAGAACGGTTAGGAAATGACGCAGGTATAGCAGCTACAACCAACAACATCGCCATTGTATATTATAATTTAAATGAATATCGAAAATCATTAGAGTTTCATAAACGTGCACTTGAAATTAATATTAAACTAGACAGAAAAAGAGCTATTGGACGTTCTTACAATAATATTGGATTTGCTCTGATCTTTCTTAACCAAAACAAAGAAGCATTAGACTACTTGTTTAAGGGATTAACAATAAGAAAAGAAATACAAGATAATCCTGGTATTGCAACTTCTTTAAACAATATTGGCAGAGCCTTTTTAAACAATAACCAATTAAAAGAAGCTGAAAAATATTGTTTAGAAAGCCTAGCTTTAGCCAAACAAATACAATCAAATGATTTATTAAAAAATGCCTATTTGCTCCTGTCCGAAATTTATGAACAATTAAATAAAGATGATAAAGCTTTAGATTATTTCAGGAAATATAGCCAAGTAAAAGATTCTATTTTAACAATTGAAAATGCAACATCTTTGGCTGAAGCTGAAGCAAAATATCAAAACGAAAAAAAAGAAGTTGAACTCCAAAAACAAAAACTAGTTATAGAGAAACAAACCCATGATATAGAAATTGAAACGAATAAAAGAAAAACATTTTTAGTACTTCTTCTTGGGGCATGTTTAATTATAGTGTTTGCAGGCATAGGATATTTTCAGAAAAAAAGAATTAACCTATTATTAAAAGCTCAAAACATTCTAATTGAAAATAAAAACATAACCCTTGAAAAAAACAAAGCTGAAGTTGATAGAGAATTACATGATAAATCAGAAATTTTGGATAAAGTTTATTCAGAAAAACGACAACAAGACCTACCTAATGAACTCTTATCATTAAGTCAACGTGAAATGGAAGTATTATCTTATTTAGCTTTAGGCTGGACAGATAATGACATTGCAGAAAAATTATTTGTTTCAAAAGCAACTGTTAAAACTCATCTTCGAAGAATTTATTCTAAACTACTAGTAAAAGGACGAGCAGAAGCTGTTTCAATTGCTCATCGACATAAAATTATTGGAGGTATTTAATTGTCTTCTTCCTCATCCTGATCTTCTAATTCTGTAACTCCACCTGATATAACAAATTTCATGATATCGGTAGAGTTTCCTGTTACTGGAGTAACACATTCTTTTGGAACAATAATTAAATTACCCGTTACGGCATAAGAAAATGGAATATACACAGCGATTTTTGTATCTGGAATTCCTAAATCGGACAAATCGCGTTGAGTTACAAAACCTAGTCGTTCAACATTACCTTCCATTTTAACCAAAACGGGTTCTGTAAATCTTTTTTTCTTTCCTACAAAAGCCGACAGTAAATCTTTAATAGAAGTGTAAACAATTTTTAAAAGTGGTACTTTATCCAATATTTTATCAAAATTGAATATTGAAGATGAGATGAATGCTCCACCAAAATATCCTATTAAGGTAAAAGAAATTAATATAATTAACAGTCCTAATCCAGGAACTTCAACAGGAATAATACCATCAACAAATACTATTGCTTGAATTAAAATATAAATAGTGGCAACTATTGGTAAGGTGTACAATAGTCCTTGTAAAAAGTATCCTAATATTTTTTTCATAACTGATTTAATTCTTCTTTTAGTTTTTTAGTTAAACTAGCTACTATTAATTGGTAAGATTCATCAATGAGTTCCTGCACCAGTTTATCATCAACATCCATATTCACATAAACACTATTCCAATGGACTTTACTCATGTGGTAACCAGGTTTTATTCCATGAAATTTTTCTCGGAGCTCAACGGCTTTTTCGGGGTCAGATTTTAAATTGATATAATCAAATGTCTCCACATCAGCTAAAGCAAACATTTTACCCATTACCTTAAAAACCAATGTATTTTTATCAAAAGGAAACGACTCTGTAACTCCTTTCTTTGCAATACAATAATCTCTAAACTCTTCTATATTCATTTATACTGATAAGGTAATACCTTCGAATACTTGTCTCTATTGATAACAATCATCGAATGCATGTTTAGAATTTGTTCTATTGGCGATAATTTTTCTTTCACCAAAACATCAAATTGTTTGATGTCTTTTACCATTATTTTCAACAAATAATCTGCTTGACCCGTAACATTATAACACTCCATAATTTCATCAATTTTTTCGATTTGTGCTACAAAATCGTTGATAGCATTATCGCGTTGACGAATTAATGAAATCTGCATGAATGCAACAATTCCCAATTCTAATTTTTCTTCGTTAACTAAAGCGTGGTAACTTTCTATAAAGCCATTCGATTCCAATTTTTTAACACGTTCTAAAGTTGGAGCCGGAGACAAACCAATATCTTTCGATAATTGTAGGTTAGTTATCTTACCATTTTCTTGAAGTTTTTTAAGTATTTTGAGGTCTAATGAATCTAATTTCATATGTTGTTCTTTATTTTATTAAAAAGGTATATGGAATACGCCAGTTAATCTATATCACATTTTATATATTTTTGCTCGTGGCTATTTCATATAAAATATTGTTTTGAAAATACAAATGTATCAAAATATAAATTTGTAGCCAGTCGATTTTCAAAAAAATATTATTCAATTATTTGGTATAAAATTGGTTTACTAGGCGAAGCATCATTTTCGA
Organism: Flavobacteriales bacterium; assembly: GCA_020635795.1. Lineage (NCBI taxonomy): Bacteria > Pseudomonadati > Bacteroidota > Flavobacteriia > Flavobacteriales > Flavobacteriales bacterium. Next base: position 120,169 of record JACJZD010000003.1, on the reverse strand, counting down.
ATGGTGCTATCTGCAAATTCAAAAAGTAGAAGCCATCTTTAATCTTATCATCAACAAAAATTAATTCGGTTATGGTTCGTTCTGTGTTTGGTTTGTTGGGGTATTCCCAAAACAAATGATGACCGAGCAATTCGCCACCATCTTCTTCTTTATCAATGGAAGGGGTATCAATCAATAGGTGTTTCAACCCATTATCAATCAAATACTGAATAGCTTCGTGATGGATAAACGTTGGGTTTGTACTTGAATATTGCTTTCCCAACTTATTCAGCTGATTAGGAAGAGTACGAATTACCAAAGCATCCGCACAATTTTTATCCCAAACTTTTCTAATTTGCTCCAACGTTATTATACTATCATTTGAGTTAATTTCTGGAGAAATACTCACTACTTTAGCATAACAAAAAAACTGGGTTAAGCATTGATTGATGGTGTAAAATTCTTTACTAATATGCCCAACACACTCGGTGTGAGTACCGTGTCCGTGAGGGTTAAAAAATATATTTCTGAAATTAACTGCTCCACCTAAATTAACATCACCAACAAATCCATTTTCCATTACTGGAGTAAATTGAGGAGGTTTTACATACCACGCCGTTAAATTATTTTCATCACCTCTTAAAGGGATAGAAACATCTATAGGTTTAGACAAATCAATTTTGTAATGGTTATTGTTGTAAGAAATTTGAGCTATCATAACACCAAAAATAAATCAGAAGATATTTTATCTGCTATAAAAATACCTTTTTTGGTTAAAGTTATGATATTATTTGATTTTTGTAAATGTCCCGAATTAATATAATGAGCCATTTCTTTGTTTAAATGAGCGGTATAAAAATCGCCAAACTCCTTTTGAAGATAAGTTAACTCCAAACCCCAAATGGTACGCAATCGAGTTAAAACATACTCGTTGTAAGCTGTTGTTTTATCAATTATTTCCTCTTCACAAAAATTCAAATTATTGTTTAACGCTTGAATGTACTTGGTGTTATTTGAGATATTCCAAAATCGTTTTGACACACCCCTTTCTACCCTCTCAAGAGGGGAAAACTTGACATAGGAATGTGCTGAAGGTCCTATTCCTAAATACTGAACGCCTTTCCAATAATTGCTATTGTGTTGTGAAAAAAAACCTTCTTTCGCAAAATTTGAAATCTCATAATGTATCATGTTATTGTTTGAAGCAAAATCCATCAACGAAGTAAATTGTTTCAACACCTTTTCTTCAGGCAATAGTGCTATTTTTTTTGTTTTTACCTGATGACTTAATGCTGTTTTTGGTTCAACGGTTAACGAATATGCCGATAAATGTGGAACATTCAGCTCTTGAAATTTCTTTAAATTATCTTCCCATTTTTGCTTAGTTAATGTTGGTGTCCCATAAATTAAATCTATCGTTATGTTTTCAAAACCAACATCCTGACTTAATAAAATCGATTTTTCTGCCTCTTGAGCCGAATGTGCTCGATTAAAAAACTGCAAATCATCATTAAAAAATGATTGTGTTCCAATGCTCAACCTATTTACCCCAGCTTTTTTAAGATCAATTAACTTTTGTTTCGATAAATCATCGGGGTTACACTCTAGAGTAAACTCAACATCTTTTGAAACATTATAACCGTTTTGAATAGCCTCAATAATCATTAATAATTCATCATTATTCATTAATGATGGTGTTCCTCCTCCAAAATAAATGGTAGAAACAGGCTCTTTTATTAAAGTTGATTTTAGCTCTATTTCTTTAACAATCGCTTTAATTAAAGCCTCTTTATTTTTTAGCGATGTAGAAAAATGAAAATCGCAGTAACTGCACTTTTGTTTACAGAAAGGAATATGAATATAAATACCTGCCAACTTATTTATTCAACACAATTCTAAAGGTTGTACCCATCGCATCCGATTGTTTTACAAATATTTTACCAGCATGGTAGTTTTCAATAATTCGTTTTACTAACGACAAACCTAAACCCCAACCACGTTGCTTGGTAGTAAAACCTGGCTCAAAAATGGTTTTGTGTTTCGCTCGCGGTATTCCAGTACCAGTATCAGCAATATCAACATATACATATTGTGATTGGTCAGTTACTGAAATAGTAATTTTTCCATCACCCTTCATGGCATCAACTGCATTTTTCATGATATTTTCTAACACCCAGCTAAACAACGATGGGTTTAACTTTGCTAATAAATCGGTAGAATTTGTTTTTAACTCAATTTCTACATTTTTTGAAAGTCGAACTTTTAAATAATCAATCGTTTGTTGAATCACCTCAACAATGTTTTCATTCTCCAACTTAGGCAACGACCCTATTTTAGAAAAACGTTCGGTAATGGTTTCCAATCTTGTAATATCTTTCGATAATTCTGTTATGGTATTTTCGTCAACATCCTTTAACTTTAAATACTCAACCCAAGCCATTAACGACGACAACGGAGTGCCCAACTGATGTGCCGTTTCTTTTGCCATACCCACCCAAACTTGGTTTTGTTCCACTTTACGTGATGTACTAAATAAATAGTATGCTATCAATAAAAACAATCCAATTATAGTGAATTGAAAATAAGGGTAATACTTTAGTTGAGTAAGCAAATAAGAGTCTTTATAAAAAATATAGTTAACCGTATGTTTATCAATGTTTACAGGAATAGGACTATTTTGCAAACGCATTTCTTCAATAATTTGAAGCAAATATGCACTATCGGTAAAAAGTTCTTGATTTAAATTCCCATACTCAATTACATTTAACTGCGTACTATCGGTATAAATTACAGGAACAGCTGCCGAATTAATCACAATTTCGGAAATAAACGATTGGATTAAATTATCCAATACCTCTTTTAATTCCGAGAAAATTTTAGAGTCTTTGTAATACAGTTTTTGCTTTAAAACAATACTTCTTGACAATCTAATATCCAAAGGTATTGGAGGGTTTTGAGCCTTAATTTTTTCCAACTCTTGTTTTAAATACTCAGGGTCTTTGGCTAATTCTTCATCAAAATTTCTATGGTTAACGATATTGTCTTTTTCATCAACTACAATAACAGGTATGGTTGTGTTACCAGAAATTATTTCTAAATAAAAAGAAATGTCGTTGTTGTTTTCTGAGGTAACAAGTCGTTTACTAGCTTCTGCCCAAATTTCAATTTTGTTTCGTTCTTCGCTCGAAATTTTTTCGAAAAGCTCACTAGTATAACTTACCAAACTGGCTTTGTTTTGAATAGCTCCAGCCCACAATTGAACTTTTGCTTTTTCTTCACTAGCAATTTTTTTAACCAAAACATTGGTGTACCACAACGAAGCAACCACTATTAGCAAAGCTAATACGGCAAGAAATAATTTCCATCGTTGTTTTTGGCTGTAAATATTCAAAATGTAATTTTCAGTTAGCCTTTAAAAGACGCGTGAAATTAACAAATAGTTGTAAAACAAAAAGTTTTATTGCTTTACAATTCTAAAAGTTTTTTGTTCTTTTAACGATGCCACTTTAACAAAATAGAGCCCTTGAGTTAAGTTTGATAAATTTAGTTTAAATGAATTAGCATTCGAAATCGTTTGATTTTCAACCAATTTACCTACCACATCAAACACTAATACATTTAAGTTGTTTTCGTTTTGGTCTGATTTAAACATGAAATTGTTATTATAAAAATAACCACTCCAAGTTTCCAAATGATTATTTTCATCTACACTTAATGCAGCATCATAGTATACTTTCATTAAAATTGGCAAATGATCTGACATATAATATAAGGCATCAGCAACATTAGCAGGAACGGCAGTATTTGTTGGTGAAGCATTAATTGATTTGTTAAAATGTTGACCATCATTACCTACTGCTGTATATGTATTTGTAACATATTTTAGCTTATTTGTACCATTCATCACATCATTCCCTACCAAAATAAAATCAAAACGATCATCCATTCCTCCAAAAGAACCTCCATCACCTAACGAACCTGAACGTGTACTCTGTGTATGTACAGATTGAAAAGCAGCATTATTATTCCAGTCTCCTGGCGTGTTTATTGGGTCAACCAATGAAACAGTTCCTCCATTCAAAATGGTATTATACGCCGCTTCTTGGCTCGTATATAAATTAAAATCACCACCCAAAAATATGTTTTCGATGGGTTGATTTTTTGAATCTAAATAATTTTTAAACGTTACTGCTTCTTGGTTTCGTTGAATAGAATCGGCAGGAGTATTACTCGCTTTAAGATGAGCCATGTAACAATGTAAGAATGTTGTGTCTAACGTTGTTGCTATATCCGATGACTTATAATACAATACATACTCGCTTATGTTTCTTAAAACGGTTGGTATCTCATATTGCGATTTTAATCCAAATTTTTGACTGTTGTAAAACATCATGTTATCCGTATCTGGTCCATTAAAATACGTTGCTGCAGCATAGTAATTAACACCATCCACATTTAGAGCATTGTTTAAAATGGTAGCAACCCCAGATGAAGACGTCAACTCTGTAATCATAAACACATCAGGTTTGGTGTGTTTAATAATCGCCTTTAACGTATCAGCTTTAGTAGCATTTGATAATGGGTAATTTAAAATATTGTAGGATAATATAGAAAGTGTATCTTGAGATTTTGCAACAAATGCAAAAACGATAAACAATATTGTAATTAGTTTTTTCATGAAAATGGTATTTGGTGTAAGAACAAAACTATTGTTCTTTGATTAAAAATAAATAAACAGGAAAGTGGTCGCTATAACCTCCAGCATAAGCACCTCCAGCATGTGTTCTAAAAGGATAACCTGCATACTGCCCGCTGGTTTGTTTTAAATAGTTTTTGTTAAAAACCTTTGCATTATAGAATTTGTAAGAAGAGTAATCTTTACCAACTAAAGCTGGCGATACTATTAGTTGATCGAACAAATTCCATGTATCACGATAAGCCAATGTTCCTATACCCTTTTTGTAGAATGGTTCCATTGGGTTATACATTAATTTATCCGTCACCAATTCAGGCTTATCAACCGTATTAATGTGTTTTTTCACACTAACATTAGTAGGGTCATCATTTAAATCCCCCATATAAACTATTTTTGCATTAGGGTCGTCGTTCAGCAAAGAATCAATAATTGCTCTACCCAGTTGTGCAGCAGCGATTCTTTTTGGTGCACTTTTCTTTTCACCGCCACTACGTGATGGCCAGTGTGCAACAATTACATGAATTAATTCGCCATTCAACAAACCACTCACCAACAATTGATCTCTCGTAAAAAAATTAGAATCCGTAGGCATTTTTAGAGGAAATGATTTACTCGATTGAACTGTAAAATAAATAGGATTATAAATCAACCCAACATCAATACCTCTTTTATCGGGAGAATCGTAATGAACAACTTGGTAATTTCTAGAGGCAATATTTTGCTCCTTTACCAAGTCTTCCAAAACATTTTTATTTTCGACTTCAGCAACACCAAGAATAACAACACCTTCTGGAGCAACATCCGAAGCCATATCAGCTATTACTTTTGATAAATTGGTTAACTTATGATGGTATCTTTCTGACGACCATTGCTTATCTCCTTTTGGCGTATAATCGTCTTGCATAATTTTGTTTGTATCTGCATCAAAAATTGTATCGTGCAAATTTTCCAAGTTGTAAAAACCAATAGCCGACACCAAATATTTTTTCTTTGAGCTTGTATTTTCTTGTCCACTAACACCTATAAAAGACAGCACATATAGTGCTATTAAAATTATTTTTAACTCTTTTCTCATTTCTTACATTTTTAGCAAAACTACATAAATAAAAAATTCAACGTTTAACTTAATACGTTTTGTTAGATGAATAATGTTTTAATTAATTATTAACAAATTGATGAATATGACCATTTTATGACTTTTTTGAACTAATTTTGAAAAACTAAAATTAAACAGTAAAGTGATCACCCTAAGAAGCACAAAATAAGACTTCTAACCGCTTTAAATCTTTATTTAAACTATTACTTAAATGAACATATTAAAGTCACTTATTGTTTTTTCTGTTTTACTTTTTTCAAGTAACGCATTTTCTCAAACCGATTCTCTATCAATTGATTCTTTAGATGACAATACAAGCATAGTGCCACAAAGTACTACTTCAATCGAAGCTCTTGACGACCAATCAGAAAACCAAGATGTTTCTGGTTTATTGCAATCTTCGAGAGATGTTTTTACTTCGATTGCTGGTTTTAATTTTGGCGTGGCTCGTTTTAGAATTAGAGGTTACGATTCTGACCACTTTACTGCTATGATGAATGGAGTAACATTAAACGACCCTGAAACTGGCCGTGCAATATGGGCTTACTGGGGTGGATTAAATGACATTACACGTTATCAAGAAATGAAAAACGGTGTGGCCTCTTCTCAATTAGGATTTAACGGAATTGGTGGCTTTTCAAATATTTCAGCTCGTGCATCATCTCAACGAAAAGGAAATAGAGTTTCGTATGCTTTAGCAAACCAATCGTACGACCACAGATTAATGTACACAACTTCTACAGGTTTAATGGCAAACAATTTAGCCGTTACAGTTTCGGGTTCGTTGCGTTATGCTGATGAAGGTTATACCGAAGGAACTTTTTATAGAAGTGGTAGTTATTTTATTTCAGTTGAGAAAAAATTTAATGAAAAACACAGTTTAGGGTTAGTTGCTTATGGTGCTCCAACCGTTTCTGGAGGACAAAGTATTTCTATTCAAGAAGCTTATGACTTAACTGGAAACTATCGTTATAATTCTTATTGGGGTTATCAAGCTGGTGAAAAAAGAAACAGTAGAGTAAGAAATACTCACATACCAATGATGATGTTAAATCATTATTTTAAGTTAAATGATAAAACACAAATCAACTCATCTGTGTTTTATACTTTTGGTAGAAGCGGTCAAACACGTCTAAACTGGTACGGAGCAGCCGATCCAAGACCAGATTATTATAAAAAATTCCCAAGTTATTATAGTAACCCTGGAGATGAAGCACTATTCGAATTATATACTGATTTATGGAAAAATGATGTAAATACTCGTCAATTAGATTTCGATCAAATGTATTTTGCCAACTCTAAAAATTTACACAGTGTTACTGATGCTAATGGTATTAAAGGAAATACGGTTACCGGCAATAGAGCAAAATACATTATTGAAGATTATAGAACAGACATACAACGCTATGGTTTTAATTCAACATTCAGTCATCAATATACCGAAAATGTTATCTTCTCTGGAGGTATAAACGGTAGTTTTTACAAAAGCATGAATTTTAAAGTGTTAGATGATTTGTTAGGAGCTGATTACTGGGTTGATGTAGATCAATTTGCGGAAAGAGATTTTGCCGACGAATCATCAGCACAAGCTGATTTAGAAACATCAAACCGTATTGTAAAAGTTGGTGATAAGTTTGGTTATAATTATGATATAAATGTAAATACAATTGGAGGTTTTACACAAGCTGAAGGAAAATCTGCTAAAATTGATTGGTATTTAGGCATTTCTGCTTCAAGCACTAGTTTTTGGAGAACTGGAAACTACCAAAATGGATTGTTCCCAACAAGTTCAAAGGGAGATTCAAAAAAAGAATCATTTTATAACGGTGGTTTAAAAGCTGGAATAGAATATAAAATTACTGGTCGACACATAATAAGTGCTAATGCTGCCATTTTAAATAGAGCACCATTATCACGTGATGCTTTTGTATCTCCACGAACAAGAAACCAGATTGTTCCTAGTTTACAAAGCGAGAATATCATGTCTGGTGATTTGAATTACTTAGTACGATATCCAAATGTTAAAATTCGTTTAACTGGATTTTACACCACAATTAATGACCAAACATGGTCAAGAAACTTTTTCCACGATGAACTAAACACTTTTGTCAACTACATGATGACAGGTGTTGATCAACTATTTATTGGTACCGAACTAGGTGCTGAAGTAAAAATAACTTCTACTATTGATGCAACCGGAGCATTCACTATGGGTGATTATACTTATAGCTCTAGACCTATCGTAACTATTTCTCAAGATAACTCAACTACTTTATTGGCTTCAAACAAAGTGGTATATTTTGAAAATTATAAAATTGGCGGAATGCCTCAATCGGCTGCATCATTGGGTTTAAAATACAATGCCCCAAAATTCTGGTTTGTGGGTGCTAATTTTAATTACTTTATGGATACTTACATTGAAGCAAATCCAGATAGAAGAACTCAAGAAGCCACTGCAGCTTTTGTAAGTACTGACCCACAAGTTGCTGACTTATTAGATCAAACAAAATTAGATGATGGCTACACCATTAATGTTTTTGGTGGAAAATCATGGCGATTGAAAAACAAATACTACATCAGAATTAATGTAAATGTAAACAACGTACTTGATACTAAAGATTATGCTACTGGAGGCTTCGAACAGTTGAGATACGACAAACAAAATATTGACAGATTCCCTCCAAAAGTGGGATACATGTACGGAAGAACTTATTTTGCAATGGTAAGTTTTTCATTTTAACAACTAAATTAACGAACTATGAATACAAAACTTAGAAACTCACTCGTTATTACACTAGTTACAACTTTGTTAGTTTTAACTGGATGTAAAAAAGATTTTGATTCCCCACCAATTACTGTTTTGCCAGCAGGCAATATCATTACCATTGATTCTTTAAGAAAGATTTATACTTCTTTCGATTCAACTTTTGTGAATGATTATTCTGTTTACGGAACAGTAACTGCTGACGAATTGAGTGGTAATTTGTATAAAACCATTTATATCCAAGACGGTACTGCAGGTATTTTATTAAAACTTACTGCTTCTAGCGACAAAACTTTTTTCCAGGGAGATAAAGTTCGTGTATCTTTAAGAGGAACTATCATTTCTCGTTACAAAAACATGATACAGTTGGATAATGTTAACCCAGAAGTAAATTTAATTAAACAAGGTAAAGGTGATGAAATAGTACCAAAAGTTGTTAAAATATCCGATTTAGCATTAGGAACAGGAATTTATTCCCCATACCAAGGACAATTGGTTCAAATTAATGATGTTGAATTTCAATGTTCGGAAAAATGTAAAACTTGGGCAAATGCAATAACTCAACAAGATGAAAGCAGGTATTTACAAGATACAACAGGCGCTACTATTATTGTTCGTTCAAGTGGTTACGCTAGTTTTGCAAACCAAGAACTGCCAATGGGTAAAGGCTCTGTTATTGCTGTAGTTTCTCAATACAACACAACAGTTCAACTTACATTAAGAACACCAAACGAACTAACATTATATGGAGCAAGAAAAACAATTTGTCCATACATTAATAAGAATTTTGATGATAAAAATTTATATTCGTGTGGTTGGACAACCAAATTAGTTTCAGGACCGATTTCAACAGCTTGGGGAATGTACTTAGCTACTAACTCTGCTGCTAAAGTTTCAAACTACGACCCTGTAAGTAGTTCAAATGTTGCTTGCGAATCATGGTTAATTTCACCATCCATAAACCTATTAAATGCAACTAACCCTACATTGTCTTTTAGAAATGTAGTTAATTACAGTACTACCCCTAAACTAGAAGTTTTGGTATCAACTAATTATGATGGTATTAGCGATCCAAATACTGCAACATGGACAGATTTAACTAGTCTTGCTATATGGGATAATAATGCAACTACTTGGTCATCTTGGACAAGCTCAGGCAATATTAGTTTAAATGCCTACCAACAAAGTAGTGTTTATGTTGCATTTAGATTAATAGGAAATACCACTAATGCTAGTACTTGGGAACTAGATGATGTTTTAGTTAAGGATAATTAAAAAAAAGAAAGCATGAAAAAATTAATATATACTTTAATATTGAGTGTCTTTGCAACAATGGCATTCGTTTCTTGTACTAAAGAATTTGATGACCCAACTGTTAAAACTATTCCAACTGGAACGGTTATGACCATTGCTGAAGTTCGTGCCCTACACGTACCTGGACAAGAAGTAAAAATAACACAAGATATCTCAGTTTATGGCGTCGTTACTGCTGATGAAACTTCAGGTAATTTGTACAAAGAATCTTACATTCAAGATGAGACTGGTGCGCTATATTTAAGATTTACATCATCTACTGGTTTGTATGTTGGAGATTCGATTAGAGTAAACATTAATGGGGCTAAAATTTTAAAATACAACCAAATGTTGCAAGTAGATTCGTTACATGCCGACAACAGTGTATTCAAAATAAAAACTCAACAATTTAGAACTCCGCAAGTAGTTACAATAAGCGATTTATTAGCTGACATTGAAGGTTTTCAAGGTAAACTAATTCAACTTGATAATGTTAGATTTGTTGAACGTAACCAAAGTTTAACTTATGCTGATGGAGTAAATAAAGTAAGTACAAGCCGATTTTTAGAAGACTTAAGTGCAAATCAAATTGAAGTTAGAACGAGTGGTTATGCTAATTTTGCAAACGATACTTTACCTGCAGGAAGTGGTACGTTTGTAGGAATTTCTGCTCAATACAACACAGGTATTCAACTGTTAATTAGAAACACCAACGAGGTTGACTTATATGGAGCAATTCCAGTTGAAATTATCAAAAATTTTGATGATTTAAGTTTAACAAGTGGGGGCTGGTCAACACAATATCCTATTGTTAATAATACTTGGACAGTTTCAACCTTTAGTGGAAACTCATATGCCTATATTACTAACGGAAGCACTAAAAAAGTTGGCGAATCATGGTTAATATCTCCTTCTTTTGATTTTAGCACATCATCAGCTCCTCAATTCAACTTTAAAACAGCCACTTTTGCAGCTAATTCAGCGTTAAAAGTGATGATTTCAACTGATTATGTATCAGGTCTTCCTTCAACTGGAACATGGACCGATATCACTTCTTCTTTTGCTTATTCAACAGGCAGTTGGGCATGGGTTAGTTCAGGGAATTTTAACTTAAATGCATATAAACAAGCAAATGTGCATATTGCATTTAAATTTATAGGAACAGCTGCTTCTTGGGATACTTGGGAAGTTGACAACGTTAAAATAATTAAATAAAATAATTAATTTTATATAAACTTTAAAACTAAAAACTATGAAAAAAATCTACAACTTATTTTTAGGGCTAATGATTGTTGGAACTGCTGCCAATGCGCAAGTGGTTTTTCAAAGTAATCTTAGTTCATGGTCGGGCGGCTTACCTACCGACTGGATGGGATCATCGACAAGTATAACAGCTGCGAATGTTACTGAAGTAACAGCAGAAATGTACGGAACAAGTGCCGCAAAATTAAAAAACACTGCTGGATCAAGTTCTCACAAAAGATTTTCTACAAAAACTGTTAATGTTGACTTGAGTGGAACTTACGAAATTAAAATGTGGGTAAAAGCAAGTGCGGGTCAGTTAAGAACAAATTATTATAATCCTGGTTCTAACGGTTATGGAACATATAACAGCTATATTGACTTAGCAACTGCATCAGCTGGTCAATTGGTTATGTTAACACAAACTGTTACTGTTTCAGGGACTACTGATAGTGCTCAATTTATTTTATCGATACATAGTACAGATGGTATTAATGATATTATTGTTGATTCTGTTGTTATTACTAATACAGCACCTCCTGTAGCGACTCCTTATACCATTAATCAAATACAATTTACTACAACGCCTCCTTACGATTCTCCTCACAATACAGAATATGTTCAAACTAGTGGTGTGGTTACTGCTGTTCAATACAATGGTTATTATTTACAAGATGGTAATGGCCCTTGGAATGGTGTATTTGTTTTAGATTTTACTAACATTCCATCTTTAGGAGATGTTGTAACAATTACTGGTACTGTTGACGAATATTTTAACTATACAACCATTAAAAACATTATTAATTACAACGCGGTAGCTGGTGGTACTATTCCAACTCCTCAATCGTTAACAACTTTTGGAGCAAACGATGAACAATACGAAGGTGTTTTAGTAAAAGTTATGAATGCTACTTGTAATGCAGATACTGCTACGAACGGCTTTGGAGAATGGACCATTAATGATGGTTCAGGTGATTTAAGAGTAGACAACAAAATGTATACTTATGCTCCAACAATTTCAACTGCATACAATGTTACTGGTGTTATGGATTATTCTTTCAGTATCTTTAAATTGTTACCAAGAAATGCTGGTGATGTTTCTGTTGCTACTTCTATAGATGAAATTAACGACATCAAAGTATCAGTTTACCCAAATCCAGTTCAAAACCAAATCAATTTTGAATTAAGTACTTCAAACTACGCTGTAAGAATTATTGACATTACAGGTAAAACAATTAGCAATACTACTTCAATTGCTAATAAATTAAAAGTAAATACTAGCTCATTAAACAATGGAATATATTTCTACACTATTTTAAATGATAATGGTAATGTAATTACCACTAACAAATTTATTGTAGCAAAATAAGTTTTAGTTTTCATAAGTGTTTGTTTAAAGAAGCTGCAAAATTTTGCAGCTTCTTTTTTTATAAAATGTTTACCTTTAAAACAAAAAAAACAGCATGTCATTACAAATAAAAACATTCGAAGAATATCAAAATCAATACAATAAAAGCATCAACTCACCTGAACAATTCTGGGATGATATTGCCAAGATTTTTAATTGGAAAAAAGATTGGGATAAAACCCTAGAATGGAACTTTAATGAGCCTGATATAAAGTGGTTTATTAATGGAAAACTAAATATCACAGAAAACTGTTTAGACAGACATGTAGAAAAAACACCCAACAAAAAAGCAATTATTTGGGAACCAAACAACCCAAACGAAAATGCGATAACCTTAACCTATAAAGAACTGTACGAAAAAGTTTGTCAGTTTGCCAATGTGCTAAAAAACAATGGTGCAAAAAAAGGAGACCGAATATGTCTTTATATGCCCATGGTTCCCGAATTGGCTATTGCAACGTTAGCTTGTGCGCGTATTGGTGCCATTCATTCTGTGGTTTTCGCTGGTTTTTCGGCTAAAGCTTTAGCAGATAGAATAAATGATGCCACATGTAACATTGTCATTACTTCTGATGAATCGTATCGTGGAGATAAAATTATTCCCATAAAAAGTATTGTTGATGAGGCTTTGGAACAAACAAAGTCAGTAAATAAAGCTATTGTGTTACAACGCACTGGAAACCAGGTTAAAATGAAACCAACCAGAGATGTTTGGTGGCACAAAGAAATAGAAAAAGCTGCTACAACTTGTGAAGCTGAAGAAATGGATGCTGAAGATGTTTTATTTATTCTCTACACCTCAGGATCAACTGGACAACCAAAAGGTATTGTCCACACCACAGGAGGTTATATGGTTTATACCGCTTATAGTTTCCAAAATGTATTTCAATATCAAGAAAACGACATTTATTGGTGTACAGCAGATATTGGCTGGATAACTGGTCATTCGTACATTGTTTACGGTCCTTTGTTGTCTGGAGCTACAACAGTAATGTTTGAAGGAGTGCCTACTTTTCCAGATGCTGGTAGGTTTTGGGAAATTGTAGACAAACATCAAGTAAATATTTTTTATACAGCCCCAACAGCCATTAGAGCATTAGAAGCTTGCGACATTTCTTTTGTAAACAACCATAAATTATCATCATTAAAAGTATTGGGTAGTGTTGGAGAACCTATCAATGTTGAAGCTTGGGAATGGTATCATAAAAACATTGGTAAAGGAAAAATCCCTATTGTAGATACGTGGTGGCAAACAGAAACTGGTGGAATAATGATATCGCCACTAGCAAATATAACTCCGTTAAAACCAGCTTATGCCACTCTACCACTCCCAGGAATAAATCCATGTTTAGTTGATGCTGATGGAAATGAATTAGTTGGAAACAACATTGAAGGTAACTTGTGTATAAAATTCCCATGGCCATCCATGTTACGGACTATTTACAAAGATCATGAACGTTGTAAACAAACTTATTTTTCTACCTATAAAGGAAAATATTTTACTGGCGATGGTTGTAAAAAAGACGAAAATGGAATGTACAGAATAACAGGGAGAGTAGATGATGTCATCAATGTCTCTGGACACAGAATGGGAACTGCCGAAGTTGAAAATGCACTCAATGAGCATCCGAATGTTGTTGAGTCAGCAGTAGTTGGATTTCCTCACAACATTAAAGGACAAGGAATTTATGCTTATGTAATTTGTACTAAAGAGGTTAACGAGACAGAAATTAGAACTGAACTTTTAGCACAAGTAACCAAAGAAATTGGACCAATTGCTAAACCCGACAAAATTCAAGTGGTAAAAGGCTTACCAAAAACTAGGTCAGGTAAAATTATGCGACGAATTTTGCGAAAAATAGCCGAAGGTGACACTTCAAATTTAGGTGACACCTCTACTTTACTTGACCCATCTGTAGTTGATGATATTAAGAAGGGGGCATTGTAGTGTAATGATTAAAATAGTTATAACAGGTCCTGAGTCGACTGGAAAATCAACGCTTGCAGCAAGTTTAGCCAAACACTACAATGTAGCTTGGGTAAAGGAATATGCTCGAGAATACTTAGAAAACATCAAGCAACCTTATGAGTTGAATGATGTGTTAGAAATGGCTAAAATTCAGTTTGAAAAAGAACAAGAAGCTACAAAAAACACATCCACCATTTTATTTCTTGATACAGATTTAACCGTTTTTAAAGTCTGGATAAAAGAAAAATACAACACAGCAATAGATTGGATTGAAAACGAAGTAAAGCAATCATCAGATAAAATTTTCTTCATTTGCGATATCGATATTCCTTGGCAGGAAGACCCATTAAGAGAACATCCAAATTTAGAAGACCGAAAACGAATTTTTAATCGGTACATCCAAATAATGGAAGAAAATCATTTTAATTACCACATCATTAGTGGAAATGAAACAACTCGATTAAAAAAATGCATAGAAATTATCGGTTAACGTCTTTGCGGGCTTGACCCGCAATCTAACATGTTGACCTAATCAAATAAAAGATTCCGCATCAAGTGCGGAATGACGTTTTATTTATATACTTTTGCACCATCTCATTGGGGTGCCTTACTTTTCAGGCTGAGATTATACCCATTTTTTCTAAGCAATTAGAAAAATAAACCTGATCCAGATAATGCTGGCGTAGGTAGGATAAAAAACAATTAAAAAAAGTTAAACATCAAATGTTTAGCCCCAGGCGTTTGTCAAAAAAAATTATATGAAAAAAATTATTTTTTTGGCGACCGTACTATTTACATCGTTAAATAGTTTCGCCCAATTTTCCGTTTACGGAACAATTCAAGATTCATTGTCGAACCCCGTTGTTGGTGCAACCATAAAAATTATGGACACTTACAAAGGAACAGCTTCCGACAACAATGGAAATTACAAAATCAACGGCATTAAAACACCTTCCTTTCTGTTGGAAATTAGTTTTATTGGTTATGAAACTCAACAAATTTCTATCGATAATTTAACTGCCGACAGAGAGTTAAACATCATTTTAAAAGAAGCTCAACTAACACTAGACGAATTAGTAGTTTCTGCAACCAGGGTTAAAGAAAATTCGCCCATTGCACACACCAACATCAACTATCAAGACATTGAAAAAAACAATTTAGGTCAGGACATTCCTTTTTTGCTGCAAAATTCTGTTTCAATGGTTTCTACCAGCGATGCTGGAGCGGGAGTTGGATACACGGGTTTTCGCTTAAGAGGCTCTGATGCTACTCGTATAAATGTAACCGTTAACGGCATTCCAATTAACGATGCCGAATCGCAAGGAACGTATTGGGTAAACATGCCCGATTTTGCTTCGAGCACTGAAAACATTCAAATTCAACGAGGTGTTGGCGCATCAACCAATGGTGGTGCATCATTTGGAGGAACGGTAAACTTGCAGACTACCACACTTAAAGAAAAATCATATGGAGAAATAGCTACTTCCTATGGTTCGTTCAACACCCAAAAATATACTGCAAAAATGGGAACAGGTTTAATCAATAACCATTGGGCTTTTGATGCTCGTGCTTCATACATCAAATCTGATGGGTATATAGATAGAGCTACTTCCGACTTAAAAAGCTATTACTTATCGGGAGGTTATTACAGTAAAAAATCATCGTTAAAACTGATTTATTTTGCAGGTAAAGAAGTTACTTACCAATCGTGGTGGGGAACTCCAGAAAGTAGAATTACTGGCAACAAAACAGACATGGAAACCCATGCCTCAAACAATGGATTAGACTCTGTTCAAACCTACAATTTATTGAATTCGGGTAGAACTTACAACTACTATCAATACAGTAATGAGGTTGATAATTACGGACAAGACCACGCACAATTGTTGTTTACTCATCAATTCAATAATCACTTTTCGGCAAACGTTAACTTGCATTATACTTATGGTAGAGGATATTACGAACAATACCGAAAAGACGATGCTTTTGCAAATTATGGTTTAAACGATTTGATGTTGAATTCTGACACCATTACTTCAACCGATTTAATTAGAAGACGTTGGTTAGACAACCATTTTTATGGTACAACCTATAGTTTAAATTATAAAAATGCTAACCTATCGGTTATATTGGGTGGTGGTTACAACAATTACGATGGTCGCCATTTTGGAGAACTAATTTGGATGCGTTTTGCAAACAATACGGGTAAAGGATATCGTTATTACGACAACGATGCCAACAAAAAAGATTTTAATTCGTTTTTAAAAGTGGATTATTTAGTGGGTGAAAAACTTACTTTATTTGCTGATTTGCAAGTTAGAACCATTGATTATTCAACCAAAGGGAAAGACAACAATTTAACGATGATTAACATCGATACCAATTTTGTGTTTGTTAATCCGAAAGGTGGGTTGAATTACCAAATCAATACAAAAATTAGAGCTTATGCCTCGGTAAGCATTGGAAACAGAGAACCTGTACGTACCGACTTTATTGATAACCCAGCTGACAAACAACCGAAACACGAAACCATGATAGATTACGAAGGTGGTGTTGAAGCAAAATTTAAGAAAGTTTTGTTGCAAGGAAACTTCTATTACATGGATTACCAAAACCAATTGATACTTACTGGTGAGTTAAACGATGTGGGCTCTTCTATCAGAACCAATGTGGACAGAAGTTACCGCACAGGTATTGAGTTGATAGGTAGCTTTTTGATAAGCAAAAAAGTGATGATGAATTTAAACACCACCATTTCGCAAAACAAAATTGACAATTTTACTGAAGTACTTTACGATTATACCAACGGTTATGATGTGGTGGAGAACAAGTACACCAATACCGATATTGCATTTTCTCCAAATGTAATTGTAGCTGCAGGTGTGGAATACAAACCAGTAAAAGCATTGAGCTTATTGCTACAAACCAAATACGTAGGTAAACAATTTTTAGACAATACCAGCAATGCCAAAAGAGCTTTAGATGTTTACCAAACGGTTGACGGACGATTGAGCTATAGTATTTACCCAAAAAAGATGAGAGAAATTTCGTTTAATTTATTGGTAAACAACTTGTTTAATACACTCTATAGCAGCAATGGCTATACGTATAGCTACATGTACGATGGTTTAATTACAGAAAACTTTTATTACCCACAAGCAGGAACCAACTTCTTGATGGGCTTAACATTTAAATTTTAGTTTTAGTGTGTTTAATTTTGATAGGTTAAACTTTAAAACGCTCCTTTTTAAGGAGCGTTTTTGTTTGTTCATTTTTCTTATTTTTGAGTTAAATCATTTTAACTTTTATGGCAGAAATTAAAACACAAAAAAATAACGAAAGTGTTAACGCTTTTATTGATAAAGTTGAACACGTTGGTAGGCGTAACGATGCTTTAGAAATTTTAGAAATGATGATAACCATTACCAAAGAAAAACCAAAAATGTGGGGAACCAGTATTATTGGTTTTGGCGATGTTCGGTATAAATATGCTAGTGGTCGTGAGGGTGATTGGTTTAAAGTAGGATTTTCACCACGTAAGGCAAATATATCATTGTATTTAATGGGCTGCGACATTTCCAAAGCCGACAGCATACTAAGTAGATTGGGTAAGTATAAAACAGGAAAAGGTTGTTTATACATTAACAAATTAAGTGATGTGGACACTGATGTTTTAGAAGAGCTAATTAAAGAAGGTTTTGAAAATGGTCACATTGGCACAGAACAACATTAATGAAAAAAAGTAAAGAGAAATTAGAAAAACTCGTTGAAACTCGTGATTCGAAATCAGGATTAATATTTGATTATTTTATACAGGCATTAATACTACTTTCTTTAGTGACATTTTCTATCGAAACCTTGCCAAACAATTCAGTAAAACCAAGAAACTCTTGATTTTATTGAATTAATATGTGTTACTATCTTTACAATAGAATATTTAATCAGGATTATCATTTCAAGAAAAAATTAAAATTTATTTTAGACTTATTTATAACTATTCATTAGTTAAAATGATTTATGTTAGAAAAATCATACATAATATATACAAAACTTAACAAAATAATAAATATGGCAGAACTTAAAACAAAAAAGAACCAGGCAAGCGTTGAAGCATTTATTAATTTAGTTGAACACGAAGGCAAACGAAAAGACGCTTTTGAAATACTGGAAATGATGGCAACCATTACCAACGAAGAACCTAAAATGTGGGGGACCAGTATTATTGGTTTTGGCGATGTACGTTATAAATATGCTAGTGGTCGTGAGGGTGATTGGTTTAAAGTAGGTTTTTCGCCACGTAAAGCAAACGTTTCTTTGTATTTAATGGGTTGCGATATTTCTAAAGCTGATAGTATTTTAAGCCGATTAGGAAAATACAAAACAGGCAAAGGTTGTTTGTACATCAACAAATTAGCCGATATTGATAAAAATGTGCTGAAAGAACTGATTAAAGAAGCTTATGAAAATGGGCATATTGGAACCGAACAGCATTAAATAAAACAACCATGAAAACAACTTTTGGCTTCATTTTACTTTTAACTCTTTGTTTTTGTACATCAAAAACCAAAACCATTAACGAATTGGAATGGTTAGTAGGTACTAGAAGCATGGAACAAAACGGGCAAGTTATTTACGAAACTTGGAACAAAACCAACGACCAATTATTATCTGGAAAAAGCTTTTTTGTTGAAAATAGCGACACCACCATCTTAGAAACCATAGAAATAAAAATAATTGATAACGAAACCTTTTATTGTCCTGCAGTAGTTAACCAAAACGATGGTGAAGCGGTATTGTTCAAATTAACCTCAACTGACCCAACTCAATTGGTTTTTGAAAATGCACAACACGATTTCCCCAATAAAATATGCTACAACCAAGAAGGAAAAAACATTAATGCTTGGATTGAAGGTGGCGACAAAAAAATTCCGTTTTACATGAAAGCCCTTGAACATTGAGAGATATTGAAACCAAAGAAGATTTAGCTTGTTTAATGGAAGCCTTTTACAGTAAAATGCTAAAAGACGAGATTGTGGGCTACATTTTTACTGATGTGGCAAAACTTGATTTAAAAAAGCACCTTCCATCGTTAACCAATTTTTGGGAAAACATGTTGCTAAATGCCAACGGATACAAAAAAGATGTAATGGGCATTCACCTAAACTTAAACAAACAAGAGAATCTAAAATCAGAACATTTTGAACGTTGGTTATTGTTGTTGTCAGAAACCGTAAATGAGCAATTTTATGGCGAAACAGCTAACAAAATGCTTAAAAATGCTCAAAATATTGCCAAAATGATGCAAATTAAGCTGAAAATGTGATTTTTCAGTTTGTAATTCTGAGTGCTTATTTTTCAATAAATTTCGATTATTTAGAAAAATAAAACGAAGAATGTATTTCAACAATGAAGATTCTTCACTTCATTTTAACTATTGCTGAAGCAATAATAAAATTTTGTTCTGAATGACACCACCTCAAAATACCACTTTTAAGGTATTGTTTAGAATGATTCTAAATAGTACTTTTGGTGTATGAAAATTATTAGCAACCATACACCTATTGTAATTGACCCTTTTTCGAAAGTTGCTATTGAACTTAAAAAGAAAAAGAAAGATAAAAAGTGTTGCGAAAAATTTAAAAAGAAAAAAGGAAAATTCTGCAAAGAATGTCCTTGCAATTGGGCATAATCCAAATTCAAGTTTTAGTTAATTTTATAAAAAGAAGAAGCCCCGCAAATTGCGGGGCTTCTTACTATTTTAGTTCTGCAAAGCTTATTACAGTTTTTGTTTTACTTCAACCATTTCGTAAGCCTCAATAATATCGTTTTCTTTAATATCGTTGTAATTAGCAATATTTAAACCACACTCGTAACCTTTAGCTACTTCTTTAACATCGTCTTTAAAACGTTTTAACGAGCCTAGTTCGCCAGAATAAACAACAATACCTTCTCTAATTAAACGTATTTTATTTTTTCGTTCAATTTTACCATCCAACACCATACAACCAGCAATACTTCCCACTTTAGAAATTTTGAATACTTCTCTAATTTCAACGGTTGCAACAATTTTTTCTACAAATTTAGAAGCCAACATGCCTTCCATAGCGTCTTTAACCTCGTTAATTGCATCGTAAATGATAGAATACAATCTAATATCAATTTGCTCACTTTCGGCTAGTTTACGTGCACTTTGAGATGGACGAACTTGGAAACCAATAATAATAGCTTCAGAAGCTGCCGCTAACATTACGTCAGACTCACTAATTTGTCCTACAGATTTAAGAATTACATTAACTTGTACTTGGTCGGTTGATAATTTTTGTAACGAATCAGACAATGCTTCGATAGAACCATCCACGTCACCTTTAATAATTACATTAAGCTCTTTAAAGTCGCCAATTGCAAGTCTTCTTCCAATCTCATCAAGGGTAATGTGTTTGTGCGTACGAACACCTTGTTCTCTTTGTAATTGCAACCTTCTTTCAGCAATAACACGAGCTTCTTTTTCGTCATCCATAACGTGGAATTTATCACCAGCGTTAGGTGCACCATTTAAACCTAAAATAGAAGCAGGACTGGCAGGACCAGCCTCTTTAATATTTTGTCCACGTTCGTTAAACATGGCTTTAATCTTACCGCTATAACAACCCGCTAAAATAGCATCGCCAATTTTCATTGTTCCAGTTTGAACAAGAACTGTCGATACATATCCTCTACCTTTATCTAATTCAGATTCAATTACAGTACCAACAGCATTTCTATTTGGATTAGCTTTTAAATCAAGCATTTCAGCTTCTAAAATAACTTTTTCTAACAAATCCTCTACCCCTTTTCCTAGTTTAGCAGAAATTTCTTGAGACTGGTACTTACCACCCCATTCTTCAACCAAAATATTCATTTGAGATAATTCTTCACGAACTTTATCAGGATTTGCACCTGGCTTATCAATTTTATTGATTGCAAAAATTAATGGAACACCAGCAGCTTGAGCGTGATTAATTGCCTCTTTGGTTTGAGGCATTACAGCATCATCGGCAGCAATTACAATAATTACTACATCGGTTACTTGAGCACCTCTGGCACGCATTGCGGTAAACGCCTCATGACCTGGTGTATCCAAGAAAGTAACTTTTTTACCGTTTTTCAATTCTACCGAATATGCACCAATATGTTGGGTGATACCTCCAGCCTCACCAGCAATAACATTTGCTTTACGGATGTAATCCAGTAAAGATGTTTTACCGTGATCTACGTGACCCATTACGGTAACAATTGGCGAACGTTCTACTAAATCTTTTTCATCATCAACAACATCTAATAACGATTCGCTTTCTTCTGTAGCAGAAACAAATTCTACTTTAAAACCGTACTCTTCTGCTATTATTGATAACGTTTCAGCATCTAATCGTTGATTGATAGATACGAACATTCCTAAACTCATACAAGCTCCAATAATGTCGTTAACACTAACATCCATCATTTTTGCCATTTCACTTGCTGTAACAAACTCTGTTACTTTAAGTGTTTTCTTTTCTTCTGCTTGGATTTCAGCATCTATCATGCTTTGTTCACTAACAGCCTGACGTTTATCTCTTCTATGTTTAGAAGATTTACTTTTACTACCACCGCCAGTTAGTTTAGCAAGTGTTTCTTTTATTTGATCTTGTATTTGTTGTTCGGTTAATTCAGCTTTACGCTCAACTTTTCCTCCTGCAGCACCTTTATTATGCCCTCCCTTATTAAATGTTGGTTTAGGTGTATTTGCTAAATCAACTTTACGAGTTATACGTTTTCTTTTCTTCTTATTATCATCGCCCGCTTTATCGGTAGGATTGTTTTGAGCAGGAGTTTTCTTCTCGAATTTTTTCTCAACAGGCAATTCTATTTTACCTAAAACCTTAGGAGCAGATAACTTCTCATATTTAGTTTCAATCTCCTCTCTTTGAGTTGATTTTGGTTCTTCTTTTACTGGTTCAACAGCTGGTTTCTGAACTTCAGGCTCAGGAGTTACAATAGGCTCATCTTTTGCTTTGGCCTTTTTATCAGGACGAGTTCTAAGGTTAAGAGCAGCTAAATCAATTTTACCAACAACCTTTAATTCATCCTCTTTTGGAGCAGGAGGTGCAACAGGTTCTACTGGTTTTTCTTCAACTTTTTCTTCTTTCTTTACATCGTGTCCCTCTAAAACTATGGTTTCTTTTTGTGTGCCAATAGAAACTTTTTTAGACTCTTCTTTTACACTTTTTTCAGATTGAAACTCACTTACCAAAACTTGATAGGTAGCCCCATCAATTTTTGAGTTTGGATTGTTTTCAATCTGAACACCTTTTGATGCAAGAAATTCAACCAATGTGTTTATACCTACGTTAAACTCTCTGGCTACTTTACTTAATCGTTTTACTGTTGCTCCGTCAGACATATTTTACTACTCTTTATTTTAAATATCAAGTTACCTTGTTTGGAGAAATTCTCCTTTTTATATCTAAGCTAAAGAGGATGCCTCCTTAGCTTAGTTGTGATTACTGTTCAAACTCAGCTCTTAAGATGCTCATCACATCTTCAACTGTTTCAATTTCTAAATCGGTTCTTTTAACCAATTCTTCTACCGAAAGTTCTAATACACTTTTTGCTGAATCACATCCTACTGATTTTAATTCTGCAATTACCCATGGTTCGATTTCGTCAGAGAATTCATCTAATGCTACATCATCTGCATCATCCTCCATATCTCTATAAACATCAATTTCGAAACCAACTAGTTTTCCAGCCAATTTAATATTGTGACCACCTTTACCAATTGCTAAAGAAACTTGGTCTGGTTTTAAGAAAACCTCAGCTCTGTTAGTCTCTCTATCTAATTTAATAGCTGTAATTTTTGCTGGGCTCAATGCTCTTTGAATGTACAATTCAATATTGCTGGTATAGTTAATTACGTCAATGTTTTCATTACGTAATTCTCTAACTATACCGTGTATTCTAGCACCTTTCATACCAACACAAGCTCCAACTGGATCTATTCTATCATCATAAGATTCAACCGCAACTTTTGCTCTTTCTCCTGGTTCTCTAACAATGTTTTTAATGGTAATTAAACCGTCGTATATTTCAGGAACTTCTAATTCGAACAATCTTTCTAAGAACAATGGTGAAGTTCTAGACAAGATAATCAATGGTTTATTATTTTTCATTTCAACACGAACAACAACAGCTCTTACAGTATCTCCCTTCTTAAATCTATCGCTATTAATTTGTTCGTTTTTAGGTAAAATCAATTCATTATCCTGATCATCTAAAATAAGAATTTCTCTTTTCCAAACTTGATAAACTTCACCTGTAATTAATTCACCAACTCTATCTTTATATTGTTTGTAGATGTTATCTTTTTCAAGTTCAAGTACTTTCGACATTAAATTTTGACGAAGTGATAATACTGCTCTTCTACCAAAATCTTCCATTTTTACTTCTTCCGAAACTTCTTCACCTATTTCGAAATCGGGCTCAATTTTAATCGCGTCAGAATAAGCAATCTCTTTGTTTTCATCTTCTACCTCACCATCAGGAACTATCTCACGGTTTCTCCAAATCTCTAAATCACCTTTATCTACGTTAACGATAAAGTCGAAATTTGAATCGTCTCCAAATCTTCTTTTTATTGTGCTTCTGAAAACACTTTCTAAAATACTCATAAGAGTAGCTCTGTCGATATCTTTGAATTCTTTAAATTCCTGAAACGAGTCTATTAAGCTTAAACTTTCCATATCAAATTTTATTTAAACGATATAATTATTGTTGTTTCTTTTATGTTTGTAAAGGGTATTATTTCTTCAACTATTTTTTTTAATTTTTTCTTTTTTCCTTCAATTTTCTCGGTTAAAGTGTAGGTCAACTTTATTTCACTTTCATTAACTTCTTCAAGGTTTCCTTCCACTTTTTTATCATCAAGCAGCACAATTTTTATATCTCTACCAATATTTTTCTGGTATTGCTGAAAAACACGTAATGGCTTATCCAACCCTGGCGATGATACATGTAACTCAAAGTCTTCTGCTTCTCTATCCAAATTATGTTCAATCTGACGACTAAAATCTATACAATCACTAATCGACAATCCGTTTGGACTATCAAGTTCTAACTGAATATTATTACCAGGTTTAACATCAAGATAAACTACAAAGCAGTTCTTTTCAACCAATCTGTCGGCAATCAATTCTTGTATTTGAGCGTTTGTAATCATTAATTTTTGTCATAAAAAGAGGGGACGTTTGTCCCCTCTTTTATCAAATCCTTATGTTTCGTGCCACAAATATACAAATTAATTTGTAAGTGGCAAAAAATATTATTTGTCTTCTACTACATCAAATTTGAAGCTAACCTCTACATCTTTGTGTAGTCTAGCGTCAGCTTCGTAAGAACCTAAAGCTTTAATTGCTTCACCTTTAATTTTAATGTATTTTTTATCGATTGTTAACCCTAATTTTTCAATAGCTTCAGCTAATTGAATGGTGTTAACAGAACCAAAGATTTTACCATTTTCTCCAGCTTTTGCTCCAACTGCAATTTTTGCAGTTTTTAATGCTTCAGCAGTTTTTAATGCTTCGTCTTTTACTTTTTTATCTTTTACAGCTCTTTGTTTCAAGTTTTCTTCATGAACTTTAAGTGCTGATTTGGTAGCTAAATTTGCTAAACCTCTTGGAATTAAAAAATTTCTTCCGTAACCATCTTTTACTGTTACGATCTCATCTTTAAATCCTAAGTTTTCGATATTATCTTTTAATATAATTTTCATCTTAAATGCCTCCTATTAATTATTTTAACATATCTGCCACATAAGGCATTAAAGCAATGTGTCTAGCTCTTTTAATTGCTTGACCAACTTTTCTTTGATATTTTAAAGAAGTACCAGTTATTCTTCTTGGCAATAACTTTCCTTGTTCATTAACAAACGACAACAAAAATTTTTCATCTTTGTAATCGATGTATTTAATTTTATTTTTTTTGAATCTACAATATTTTTCTTTTTGTAACTCAATGTTTGGAGGGGTAAGATATCTTACGTCTGATGTATTTTCTGACATGATTTTAAAATTTTAAAGTTTTTACTTAAGCTTTAGCTGCTTTTCTTTTAGGACGAGATTCTGCAAATGCAATTGCATGCTTATCCATTGAAACGGTTAAAAATCGCATTACTTTTTCATCTCTTTTAAGATCTAATTCAAGTTTTGCAATAAATTCACCATCAACTTCATACTCAAACAAGTGGTAAAAACCAGTTGATTTTTTTTGAATTGGGTAAGCTAATTTTCTTAGTCCCCAATCATCTTCATGTAGTAGTTTCGCACCACCATCTTTTAGCGTTTGTTTAAATTTTACAACTGCTTCCTTTACCTGCTCGGCAGATAAAACGGGAGTTAAAATGAAAACAGTTTCATAACGTTTAGTCATTTCCAATTTATTTAATTAATTATTACTTTTTTTAAAAGGACGGCAAAGATAGGAATTTTATCTTATTATCAAACACTTAAAGAATGATTTTTGAAACCCTATATAAAATAAAAACTTACCGATTGTTTTTATCTAAACCTTGCATTGTTTTTACTTCCTGCAAATGGGCTAGGATAAACATACCTTAAAGCAACCTCAAATGCCCCAAAACTCTTAGAAGCACTACTCAAGTCAGAAGTATTTAAATCATAACTTACTCCTATGGTATAGTTAGCAATTTCTACAAAAGAAGTAATTACAAATGCATCTTTTAAACGATATTGACCGCCCAAACCAATTGAGCCACCTTTCATGTTTCCAGTATATTTTGATGCTTCTTTAAATTTGTAAGCAAAATTTGCTCCAACCATCACCTCATTTAAACTTCCTTGATGAAGATAAACCACTGATGGCATAAAGGACATCGGTGAATTTGGCACACCTATAATTCCATTGAAATGACCAATCCATCTGTAATACAAAGGGTCATCAACGATGGCATTGTATTCTGTTTTTGGATTGTTAATGTGCTGAATAGATACCCCTGTAATTAACATAATATGGTCATTACCTTTCATGTAACGCTCTCCTTTTCTATACGTCCAGTTTATACCTGATGAAAAATCAATTGCTTTTACAGAAGTTAAATCAACGCTTTCGCCAGATGCAATTTGATTGTCATATTTCAATCCATCATACTGTGAACCCCATGTTAGATTTGACATATTAATTGACCGTTGAAAATATCCACCTTGAAACCCTGCCCCCAAAGTATTTTCAGCATTCAAATACACATGATATGCAAGAGCTAAATTAGCTTGAGTTTGATTCATTTTTGAATCGCCTGCTTTATCATTAAACACGTGTATTCCACCTGCAAAATAACCAGTTTTAGACTTTTTAAAATTCATATCATAACCCGCCATCATGGTTACAAATGGTTCTGTAACACTTCCCCATTGGGTACGATAATTTAAAATAGCCCTAATATCATATTCTGAACCTGCATTAGCTGGATTCAACTCTAAAGGAGTAAAATAGTTTTGAGAGAAATGGATATCTTGAGCCGAACAATTAGGTACTAAAAGTTCAAAGTTCAGTATAAGAACTACAGCTACGGTTAAAAATTTGGTTACTTTTTTCATATTATTTTAGTTGTTAGTTATTGGTTATTAGTGATTTGGTTAACCCTGACTTCCATCTTCGGTCTTCCAACTTCATCTAATTTCCAATAATTTTAAATTCGGTTCTACGGTTTTGTTGATGTGCTTCTTCTTTTTCCTCTTCAGTAGCTAGCTTGTTAATTTCTGCGTCAGTTATTAGTAATTGTCTTTTTCCATATCCTTTTGCTATCAACCTGCTTTTATCTATGTTTTTTGCCACTAAATAATCTACACAAGATTGTGCTCTTTCTTGCGACAATTTATCATTATAACCATCACTCCCTCTTGAATCGGTATGTGCAGAAATTTCAATTTTTATTTTTGGATTTCCATCTAACAACTCTATAACTTTATTTAATTCATTTGATGAAGAAGCCGTAAGTGTTGCTTTGTTATAGTCGTAAAAAATATTTTTCAAGACCACTTTTTTTCCCACCTCTAACTTATCCAACCCAATATCTTTTACAACCTCTTTGAAAGCGGCGTCTTTAGCTATGTTAAAGTTTTCGGAGTAAAACAAGTATCCTGGAGCCTTAACACTAATTCCATAATTAACACCAGCAGGCAACGAAACCATATATTTTCCAGTAGTAGAATTAGATTCAAACGTTCCAATCAATTTTCCATTATCATTATCATATATTTCGATAGTTGCTTGTAATGGTGCTCCAGTTTTTTTATCGGTAATAGCACCTTTAAGTAAGGTTAATTTTGGCTTATTTAACTCATCCAAAAAGGCAACTTTATACACGTCTCTTTTACCTTTTCCTTCAGCTTTTATAGATGTATAATACCCATAATCACCACTAGCAGTTAATACAAAACAAACATCATCATCTGAGGTATTTACAGGAAACCCTAAATTTTGTGGAGTACTCCATTTTCCTTTTTCATAAGTACTTTTAAATACATCATATCCTCCCATCGAATTATGTCCTTTCGAACTAAAATACAATGTTTTTCCATCTGGATGAAGAAATACCGCATCCTCATCCTCTTTAGTATTAATTACTGCTCCTAAATTTTCTGCATTTACCCAAACGCCTTTTGCATCTTTTGTTGCTTTATAAATATCTTTACCACCTTTGCCACCTTCTCTATTACTCACAAAATAAATAGTATTTCCATCAAAAGAATAACAAGCTGAAGTTTCTTGGTTTTTTGAATTAATCGGTTCAGGCAACTCAACAGGATCTGTCCATTTTTCACCTTTCTTTTCCGAATAATAAATATTTCCGATTCCCTTTTTGTTATCACGATACAAGAATAGCTTTTGACCATCTAATGAGAGTCCAACCGTAGCATCATGGAATTCGCTATTTACAGGAGCTCCAATATTCACTGCACTAGTCCATTTTCCACCCTCTTTTTTTGAGTAATAAATATCTTCATAATAATCACCTAAACCTGAATCCATTAGACCACCTGTAGTATTTGGTCTACGCGACGTGAAAAATATTTCTGATTCATCAGCAGTAATAATAGGAACATATTCTTCATATTCAGTATTAATAGTACTTTCTAACGATTCGATTTTAACATTAACTGGTAGCTTTATTAATTTTTTTCCTGAAGCACATTCAGCATTTTTTTTATCCACCATACTACTTAAATCGGGTTGGATTTTACTACCATTTGTTTTTGCTATTTTATAATACTTTATTGCTTCATCAAATTCATTATTTAAATGGTGAGCTTTACCCAATAAGTAGATATAAAAACCATCCATTTTGCTGTCTAATTGATAAGCTTTTTTTAAATGACCCAATGCTTCTGATCTATCAGAAGAGTTCAAATAACAATCTCCAATTTTTGCATTTAACTCTGCATTATTTGGATTAAACTTATTCGCTGAAATATAAGATTCCAAGGCTTTTCCATACATGAATTTATAATAATTCATATCCCCAGCTTGAATATTCTTCAATGCTTCTTTTAGTTCAGTTGGTTTCGACTTAAAGTTTGCTTTAGAAAATTCTGTATTTGTTTGTCCAAACCCCAAACAATAAACTCCAATAAAAAATACTAATATTCCAATTCTTTTCATTCTAAATATTCTACTTAATTAACGATACATTACCTTTTAGCTTAACTTCTTCTCCATTCAGCAAGACTGCATCAAGCTTATAAACAAATACAGCCGTATTTAAAGCTGTTCCTTTAAATGTTCCATCCCAACAATCATTTACATCAATTGATTGGTAAACTACTTCTCCCCATCTTGAAAAAACTTTAAAATCCATCGATTCAATACAGTTATTATAAACCGACAAACAATCATTAACTCCATCAGAATTTGGAGAAAATGCAGATGGAACAAATAATTCCCCGCAAATAATGTCAACATTTACAATAACACATGTTGTATCTACGCAACCATTAACAGTTGTACTTGCACAATAAACTGTTGTAACCTCTGGTGAAGCAATGGTTACTGGACAAGCCGTACAACTCAATCCTTCAGATGGTGTCCAAGTATACGAAGAAGCACCACTAGCAGTTAATTCAATAGAATTTCCTTGTATAATTGTTGTACTAATTGCAGGCGTAACAACTACGTTAGGATTTTGAATAACATTTACAGTGTAAGATGTAGAATCAGAACAAGAACCTGTACTAGCAATTACCCAATAAGTAATAGTATCACTAGGTGTACTAGAAATAGAAGTAGTATTTGCACCTGTACTCCAAGTATAAGAACTACCTCCACTAGCAGTTAATGAAGCTGTTTGACCAAAACATATACTTGAAGTTCCTGTTATTACAGCTACAGGAGGAGCAGATACAGTTATTGTCATTGTCGTCGTGGTTGCACATTGCCCTGCAGTTGGGGTAAATGTATAAGTTGTTGTTGTTGTATTATCTAATGCCGGACTCCATGTTCCTGACACCCCATTTATAGAGGTTGTTGGCAACGGAGATAATGCATCCCCACTACATATTGGCGATACTGCTGTAAATGTTGGTGTTGTTGGCGTTGTTACTGTTATTGTTAGAGTTGTGGTAGTAGCACATACACCTGTAGTTGGTGTAAATGTATACGTGGTGGTAGTCGTATTATCTAATGCTGGACTCCAAGTTCCAGTTATCCCATTGGTGGAAGTTGTTGGCAACGGAGACAATGCATCCCCACTACATATTGGTGATACCGATGTAAACGTTGGAGTAACATTTGGATTTACTGTTATAGTCAATGTAGTTGTCGTTGCACATTGACCAGCTGTTGGAGTAAACGTGTAGGTTGTTGTTGTTGTGTTATTTAACGCTGGGCTCCAAGTTCCTGTTATCCCATTATTAGAAGTTGTTGGTAAAGCAGTTAATGTTGCTCCACTACATATTGTTGAAACTGCCGTAAATGTTGGAGTTGCTGGCGTAGAATTTACAGTGATTGTTAATGTGGTGGTCGTTGCACATTGACCTGCTGTTGGTGTAAACGTATAGGTTGTTGTTGTTGTGTTATCCAATGCTGGGCTCCATGTTCCAGTTATCCCATTCGTAGAAGTTGTTGGTAACGGAGCTAAAACATCCCCTATACATATTGGCGCAACTGCTGTAAATGTTGGGGTTGTTGGTGATGTATTTACCGTTATGGTTAATGTTGTTGTTGTTGCACATTGACCAGCTGTTGGAGTAAATGTATACGTGGTGGTAGTGGTACTGTCTAATGCAGGACTCCATGTTCCAGTTATTCCATTGGTAGAAGTTGTTGGCAACGGAGCTAAAGCATCACCTATACATATTGGCGCAACTGCAGTAAATGTTGGAGTTGCTGGCGTAGAGTTTACAGAAATAGTTAATGTTGTTGTTGTCGCACATTGACCAGCTGTTGGAGTAAATGTGTAGGTTGTTGTTGTTGTGTTATCCAAAGCTGGGCTCCAAGTTCCAGTTATTCCATTGGTAGAAGTTGTTGGTAACGGAGACAATGCATCGCCAGTACAAATTGGTGCAACAGCTGCAAAAGTGGGTGTAACATTTGGATTTACTGTTATACTCAATGTGGTGGTTGTCGCACATTGACCAGCTGTTGGAGTAAATGTGTAGGTTGTTGTTGTTGTGTTATCCAAAGCTGGACTCCACGTTCCAGTTATTCCATTGGTAGAGGTTGTTGGTAACGGAGACAATGCATCGCCAGTACAAATTGGTGCAACAGCTGCAAAAGTGGGTGTAACATTTGGATTTACTGTTATACTCAATGTGGTGGTTGTCGCACATTGTCCTGCTGTTGGAGTAAACGTGTAGGTTGTTGTTGTCGTATTATCCAATGCTGGACTCCATGTTCCCGTTATCCCATTATTAGATGTAGTTGGCAAGGCTGATAATGAACCTCCACTACATATTGGTGATACCGCTGTAAATGTTGGTGTAACATTTGGATTTACTGTTATACTCAATGTGGTGGTTGTCGCACATTGTCCTGCTGTTGGAGTAAACGTGTAGGTTGTTGTTGTCGTATTATCCAATGCTGGACTCCATGTTCCCGTTATCCCATTATTAGATATAGTTGGCAAGGCTGACAATGAACCTCCACTACATATTGGTGATACCGCTGTAAATGTTGGAGTAACATTTGGATTTACTGTTATACTCAATGTAGTGGTTGTCGCACATTGACCAGCTGTTGGAGTAAACGTGTAGGTTGTTGTTGTCGTATTATCCAATGCTGGACTCCATGTTCCAGTTATCCCATTATTGGATGTAGTTGGCAAGGCTGATAATGAACCTCCACTACATATTGGTGATACCGCGGTGAATGTAGGAGTAACATTTGGATTTACTGTTATACTCAATGTGGTGGTTGTCGCACACTGACCTGCTGTTGGAGTAAACGTGTAGGTTGTTGTTGTTGTATTATTTAAAGCTGGCGACCATGTACCCGTTATCCCATTATTGGATGTAGTTGGCAAGGCTGATAATGAACCTCCACTACATATTGGTGATACCGCTGTAAACGTTGGGGTAGTACTTGGTGTAACTGTAACTGTAACAGACACTCTAGTAGCACTTACACATGACCCATCCGAATTACTTACTGTTTGAATATAATAAGTCGTTGTCGTTGCCGGAGAAACTGAAAGAGGAGTAGTTCCTAAATTAGTACCTCCTGTTGCAGCTGTCCATACCTGATAAGAAACACCCGAACTAGGTCCACTTGCAGTAATTGAAGAAGATTGACCTGCACAAATAGTAGAAGGTGTTGCTGTCACAGTTGTTGCTTCTAACGGTGGAACACATGCGGTTTTAGTACAAACATAACCCACCGTTGGTGTAATTGCAGTACGAGAAATAGTAAGCGTATTAGATCCTGGAGTTCCTGCCCAAGCATTGAATGATGGATCAGATGCTGTAGTTGGACCAGCCGCAGCTGTTGGGGTGAATGATGTAGGAGGACACCCTGTTAAAGGAGTGTCTCCTGTTGGATCAGTTTTAATGACATGATAATCATAATTTGTACCTCCAGCTGTCATCGACATTGAAATGTAGCCATTATCAGATGTCTTACCTCCACGAGGTAAGATAGAAATTAAATTAAAATCGTAACGTTTAGCAAAAACATTAGTGGTTGCTGTTGGATTAACTCTATGTATTGAATTTGAAAAAACAAAGCCAGTTGGTTGAATATACATAGCCATAGTAGTTAAGTCTGTGCTTCCATTTACTTCATATATTTGAGAAACATCTACTACCGAAGCTAACCCTGGGTAAGTAAATAAGCGGCTAAATGTTTGAGAAAAACCACCAGCTCCGACGTACTTTTGAATTAATTCTTTGCCATTGTCATATCCTCCCATAATTAAATCCCCAGCACTTGTCGTGTTAACCGCACCAAAATATTTACTATTTTGTGATGGTGATGAATCTGGATTGTCAACTTGTTTATGGTAAGTAATTACGCCAGCAGTTGTGGTTTTTAAAATTATAGCATCTGTAGGGGTAGCATCATCACCATCAGAATTTGTGTTTGATAAATGATTGTTAACATCATAACTACCAACTGCCACGTAACCATCACTCACCTCAACAACATCAACAAAACTTGCATCATTATAAATTCTATTTGCTGGAATATTTGCTCCCATGTAATATCTAAAAACCTTATGCCAAACATGATTACCTGCTGCATCTAACTTAACAATTAATGGCGACCCTATATATTCCGTTTGTGGATCTCCATTCGCGTCTGTGTAGTTAATTGGATTAAAATCTATCTCTGGACCTGCCCCATCAGGGTCATAACCAGTAACATAACCTACGGCTACATAACCACCATCAGATGCTTTAATAACTCTATTAAACCATGCACTATTTGCTTCATTAATATTGAATTTTTTGGATATCACTACAGCTCCAGCAGCGTCCAATACCATAAAAACAGCAGAATTTGATTCACTACCTCCACAAGCAATATACTGATTCGCACTTTGCACTTTCTTAATATCATTTAATTGAAATCCAATAGAAGCATCTGAATAACGAAATGACCAATTAATTCCTCCTGTATCATTTAATTGTGATACTGTTCCATAAATTGGCAAAAACGATAGATTTGTTCCAGCCATCACATAAGTATTGGCAGTTAATCCCTCAACAATATTACCAGGCAAATCAAAAAGTGCCTGATTATAATTTTTTCTAAAAGCTGTTGTGGTTTGAGCATTTACAAATAATACACTAAGTATAATTGCAATGGTTAAAAGAATTTTCGTCTTCATGGTTGTTAAGTTAATTGAGTGATTTTTATAGACTAACGAGCCTAAATAAACGTTAGATAATTCAAATTTATAGATAAATATTCATTATTAATTAAATCTTGCATTAGATTTTGTTCCTTTTCCGTAGCCAAACGAAGCTACTACATATTTAACGTATATTTCTGGACCCCCACTACCGCCTGTAGCAGCAGACAAATCAGAAACATTCATATCATAAGCAAACCCAATAGCTAAACCAGAAGATTCAAATTCTACGCAAGGTGCAAAAGCATCTCCTACACGATAGTAAGTACCAAATGAAACAGCCATTTCTTTAAATATGCCTGTGTACTTCGATTCTTCAACCAACATATATCGAGCAAGTACACCTCCTGTTATCTCTCTTGCTGGTCCTTGTAAGTAAACTAACAATTTAGGCTTAACAGCCCATCTTGAATTAAACAACCCAATAAATGACTCTGCATGAATTGACCATTTTGAATACAATTTATCCAAATCTCCAAATTCAATCTGACGGCTAGGTCTAGTAACATGATAAAATGCAATTCCAGCCTGCATATTAAAATTATCAAATGAACTCAGCGTCTTAGTACTTTTGCCATAAGCCCATAATGCACCAGCAGAAAAATCAAAATAAGATGAATTCTCGAACTTAAAATTCTCCAAACTTGGAGTGGCTGCATCAAATTTTTGCCCATCAAATTGTGAATCCCAACGTAAATTTCCATCACTTATGCTATTTTGAGCCCATGAGCCAAGAAAACCAACCGAAGCAGAATTTTTATCGTCCAAATATAGCACACTAGATAGCGCTAAATTGATTTTAGTAGTGCCAAATTTAGTTTCTCCAGCAACATCGCTATATGCTCCTAACCCAGCTCCAATATAACCGTTTCTCCATTTACTTTTAAATAAACCTCCATCCATCATCACCGCATAAGTTTTATAAGGATTACCTATGCTGCCCCATTGACTTCTGTAATTTAAAACACCTCTAAAATCGCCATTAAAAACTCCCGCAGTAGCTGGATTAGTAGTAATAGGCATAGCATCATACATAGTAAAATGTACGTCTTGAGCATTTAGGGTTAATGCTGATGTTAAAACAAACAGTGTAATTATTTTCTTCATCATAATATTTTATTTTACTAAAGTAATATCCCCTTTTTGAGTCACTTCTTGACCATCAATAAATGTCGCTTCTAAATAATAAACAAACACCGCTTTATTCATGTCTTTACCTCTAAAAGAACCATCCCAACCAACATCTAAACTAGTTGTTTCAAATACTTTTTCCCCCCATCTATCATAAATAAAAAACTTCAGTTTTTCAACACCTTTTCCTCTTACAAACAAAATATCATTAATTCCATCTCCGTTTGGAGAGAAAATGTTCGGCACAAAAATTACATTTTCAAATAAAACAATGATATTGATATTGTCAGTCGATTTACATCCGTTAGAATCTGTTGTAATTACAGTATAAGTAATGGTTTCTTCTGGAGTTGATATTGGATTCGGACAGGTAATACACGACAAATCAATTGGTGGTGTCCAATAATAAACTCCATTAGAAGACAATCCTGTTGCATTTAAGTTTACTGATTGACCCAACTGAATAGTGGTATCATTACCTACAAAGACTTGCTGTGTTTGAAATACAGTTACATATTTAATTAATGAATCTGACCCAAATGCATTTGATGTTACTAACTTAATTTCATGAGTACCGGAAACATCAAAACAAATGTTTGTTGGATTTTGAGCTGAAGATGTTGGAGGTGTCCCGTTTTGGAACGACCATTGCCAAGACGTTGCTCCAGTACTCAAATCAGTGAAATTAACACAACTTCCAGAGCAAATAGTGCTGTCTGAAACACTAAAATTAGTGATTGGTGTAGTACAACTTGCAACTGTAATATAAGCCGTTTTTGTCTCTGTGTCAACACCATTTGCATCAGTAACTGTTAATACCACTTGGTATGTACCTGCCGTATTATAACAAATATTTGTTGGTGTTTGTGCATTAAATGTAGAAGGTGTAGCTCCAGTAAATGTCCACGACCAAGCTGTTATTCCTCCTGTAGCTGAACTATTACTCAAATCAGTAAAACTAATACAATCTCCTATACAAATATTGGTTTGTGAAGCAGAAAAGTTTGCCACTGGAAGTGGTGCTGTACAACTGTTTATAGTAACATTAAAAGTTTGAGAAGCAGGACAAGGACCTGCAGTAGTGTATGTAACTACAAAAGATCCAGCTCCAGAACCTGTTATATTAATTACCCCAGTGCTTGAATTAATTACACCACTATTATTTATTGTAAATGTCCCTCCAGTTGCTCCAGTAATTGTTGGAGTTGGGTTTGGATCTGTTAAACAAAAACTACCAGACGCGTAAGTAAATGCTGCACTTTGGGCAGCATTTACAACAACAGTCATGGTATCAACACTTCCACAAGAACCTGAAATAGTGTATGTGATTACATGACTACCGGCTCCAGCTGTCGCAGGATTAAATATTCCTGTTGTTCCATTGGTAATCCCTGTTCCTGTCCATGTACCACCCGGGCTAACTGCTGTTAAATTAACACTTGCAGCATTTGAACAGAAAGGACCTACTTGAGTGATTGTTGCATCAGTTGAATTTGTTATAGCAACATTAAATGTTGCTGTATCTGGACATGCCCCTGATGTAGTATAAGTTACCACAAAGTTTCCAATACCTGAAGAGCCGATATTTATTACTCCTGTACTTGAATTAATAACTCCAGTTCCGTTAATTGTAAACACACCTCCTGATGTTATTGGTGCGGAAGGAGTTGGGTTTGGATCACTTAAACAATAACTACCCGATGGATAGGTGAAATTTGCATCATCACCAGCATTTACAACAATAGTCATGGTATCAACACTTCCACAAGAACCTGAAATAGTATATGTGATTACATGGCCACCCACTCCTGCTGTTGCAGGATTAAATGTTCCTGTTGTTCCATTGGTTATCCCTGTTCCTGTCCATGTACCACCCGGGCTAACTGCTGTTAAATTAACACTTGCAGCATTTGAACAATATGGACCTACTTGAGTGATTGTTGCATCCGTTGCATTAGTTATAGTAATATTAAATGTCGCTGTTCCAGGGCATGTACCAGCTGTTGTATAAGTGACAGTATATGATCCAACGCCACTTGAATTTAAATCGATTACTCCTGTTGAAGCATTTATAACTCCACTATTATTAATAGTAAATGTACCTCCACTAACACCAGTAATTGTTGGTGTTGGATTTGGATCACTCAAACAATAACTACCCGATGGATAGGTAAAAGCAGCACTTTGTATTGCATTTACAACAATAGTCATCGTGTCAGTATCTCCACATGTTAAATTATATGTAATTACATGACTACCAGCTCCTGCGGTTGCAGGGTTAAATGTACCTGTAGATGCATTTGTAATACCAGTACCACTCCAAGTACCTCCAGTTTCTGCGGCTGTTAAATTCACACTTGAAGCATTTGAACAGAAAGGACCGGCTTGAGTGATTGTTGCATCGCATGATGCAGAACAAGAAGGCAAACCAGGTATATCTGTTATTTCCAAAACATTACCCAAATTATCAGTAACTTGAATTTGCGTGGCTCCACCTGGAGGTGTTACAATTACTCCTGTAGCAAAATTAACATAGGCAAAAACAGAACACGAAGCAACAGAACACGAAGCAGGTACTATAGGAGGAAGCCCTGGATTCCAAGACCCCCCACAAGTAGTACATGCTGTTTGAGTTGTTGGCGTAACAGTTGTTGATTGCCAATTTGCCCAAGTATATGGCCCTGCACCTCCTGTAACAGACAGATCTCCATTAGCTTCTTCACATACCGTTAGAGCTGCACATGAACTAACAATTACCTCAATTGAATTACTACCACAAGCTAAAGAATAAGCAATAGTATATGTTCCTGGCCCAGCTATTGAAGGGTTGAACACTCCTGTTGATGAATTAAGCCCTGAAGTTGCTGGAGAAGAACTCCAAGTTCCACCTGGTGTGTTTGGTGCAAATGTAACCGAAGGATCAGTTGGACATAAAGGATCTATTTCACAAAAATTAGCATCACAACAAACCAGAGCATATTGTGCGGAAGCAGTCATATTTAATGACTCTATCCTCCCCCCTCGTCCTGTTGAAACACTATTATTCTGAATAGCCCCCACAGCAATCACTTCTCCATTATTATTAACACTTACATCATATACAGTAAATCCACCTGTAGTATTAGCTTGAGATAATATGTTCAAGTTTTGATCAAATTTAACTACTCGATCCATTGAACCTGCATAAACATTTCCAGCATTATCAACAGCTAAACCACTACAATGGACAACCAAATCTCCCAACACTGTACCTGATGATCCTCCTGGCAATGCAACAGTATTAATTAAGACTCCTGTATTAACATTCCATTGTAATACTTGATTTCCTTTATGAGTATAAAAGAAATTATCATTAGCCACAATGGCTTTTAAGCCTCCTCCATTCTGAGATGATGATAAATAATTCTCACACTTATATGCTAGTTTTCCAGTATTACTTACACTAAAAGATGGATCAGTAGAACTACCACAAGCACCAATATCTTGATTAACTGCACCAACCTGTGTATGTGTTAAATATAAATATTTAGCATTTTTTGATGAGGATATTGAACGAACTTCGATAGGAAAATCTCCAATACCTCCAACCGTATTCGAATTTACAACAGCCTCTGACAATACTGAACCAGAATTAATATCAATATCAAAAATAGTAGCATAAGCTGTTAAAGGAGGTAATAACCCTGATAATTTGGTCCCTCCAACAATTAATTTTGTTTTATCACAGTTAAATGTAATGGACCAGTATTCAGGACTAAACGTATTGTTATTTGCATGCCAAACCATACCTCCAATTGTATTTACCCGTTCAATTTCCGCACCTGTTCCTTGTGTAATAAAACTATTCCCCAAATTGTCAGTTGCTAATGTTCCTAACCAATCACCACCATTAGTATCCCAAGGAGTAGCATAAGTCCATTGTAAAACACCTAGCGAATTGTATTTTCTTAACTCCATAGGAATTTCTCCACCAATAACATAAATATTACCTGCTGCATCTGTTTCTACTTCTCTAGTAAAATCACCAGCATTAAACGCTGGAGAAACTACCCATGGATCAATAATTACCTTTTGAGTATTATCATAATTACCCAAGTTAAAAGACAAAATATTATTACTAAAAACGTAGCTTGAAGTGATATTTAAACCTGAATTTTCGTAAAACGAAACTGGTTTATGCTCTATTATTTGACCTTTAGAGGCATTAATTTCTATTTGACTAGATTGATTTAAACTTATCGAAATGTTTTCTCCAGCATGATTTGTATGGGAAGTAATATATTTAAATTTAATTTTTGATGGATCAGCTCCTGGATGTAAAATAACATTATATTTAACTCCAGCCTCAGGATGTATTAAATATTCAATATCAATCTTATCATATAAGTTTTTATACGTTATTTTTTTATAACCTTTTACATTATTTAAATTCGATACTTCGCCTGATTTTGGATTTTTAATTGCAAATGAGTAATAAAAATCTGTAGGATTTTCTGAAATGATTTCAACATTTTCATTTGCTCCAATCCAAAAAACATCAATCAATTCACTTGTATGAACTCTTTTGGGCGATTCAGGGTTATTTTTATCTCTGTTTGGGTTTCGAATTAAACTTTCTATTCTATAGGTTATTCCTTTTTTGGTAAAAAAAGTAAAATAATTTGCTTCTTTAACAACATATTCAGGCTTATTAACTTCTTGCCAGTTCATCCCATCATACTGCCCTTCATTTTTAACAAAAACTCTTTCCGATTCAAACCCCTTCGACAAGCCCTGTTTTTGAGCATGAACAAAAAATGGAGTGAAAATTAAAAATAGACCAATAATTTTTCGCATTTCGTCGTGATTTTAAATGTGTTTATCCAAAAATATAACATAAACACATCATCCCCAACTATATTTTTTTTAAATTTTAGTCTTCTAAATTTAACTTAAATGTTAAAAATCTATTGCTACACTATTAGTTTGTTAATTTTTTAAAATAATCGTTTCTAATTTATTAGTTATGCAACCAAAATGCCCTATTTGTAGTCCTAAATAAAAATATTCAGAAAAATGGAATAACATTAACCATTATGGAATTTAATTAAAAAATATACATTATTAGACTTCTAAATAATTTATGAAAAGCAACAACCTTCATTCATTAATAAAATCGTTAACTAAATCTGAAAAAAGATTTATTACTCTAAACACCCAAATACACAAGGGCGACAAAGTTTATCTAAAACTTCTTGAAGCAATCGACAAACAAGATATTTATGACGAAAAATTAATACTACACCAATTTAAAAATGAAGCTTTTATTAACCAATTTAGCGTTGCAAAAAATTATTTACAATCGTTTATTTTAAAACAACTCCGCCACTTCCATTCTAATTTAAAAGCAAGTATAGAGTGTAAAAATTATTTAATAGAAGTAGAAATATTGTTTTGGAAAGGTCAGTATCGACTTGCAGAAAAACACATAATAAAAACCGAAAAAATCGCAAAAAAATATGAATTTTTTTTAATACTCGAAGACCTTAACAATTGGAGAAGTAGAATTTATACTGCTCAATTAAAATTAGATACTGATTATAAAATAACTTTTGAAGATCAAAGTAAAACAAACATCGAAATGTATCAAAACATTCTCGACTATAAAGAACTTACCAATACCACTCAATTATTAATAAAGAAATCTGAGATAATTCGCGATAGTAAAGAACAACTTGTTTATGATAAATTACTCAAAAACCCACTATTGGTTGATGCCAACAATGCTAAATCTAACCAAGCTAAATATGGGTATTATGTTTTAAATAGCGTAATAAAACGTATGGTTGGTGAGGTTGACGAATCAGAGAAATACCGAAAAGATTTATTAACTTTTTTAGAATCAAAACCTTATTTAATTCAAGAAAACCCAATTCATTACATTGCTGCAATTCACAACATTTTAATGAATTGCTTAGTAGTTAAAGATTATGAGTTATTTGAAAAAACAATTAAAAAACTAAAGAATTATGATTTTAAAATGCCCCACGAAAAGGCATATGTTTTTTCTACTTTATGTTTATTTGAGCTAGGATATTATACCGAACGAAAAGAATACGACAATGCTATTAAATTTGTTGAAACAACACTCAGCAATTATAATGAGTTAAGTGGTCTATTGAACATGGAACACGAATTTTTACTACATTATCATGCAGGACTGGCTCAATATCATAGAGGAGAGTATAACCAAGCATTAAAATGGATAAATAAAGTAATAAATTTAACCTCTAAAGAATTAAGGGTTGATGTTAAAGCTTCAGCTTACATATTAAACATACTTATTCATTACGATTTAGAGAATAACGACATCCTTCCTTATCTTTTGAAATCAACAGTTGCTTTCCTTAAACAAAATAAGATGTTCAGAAAAATTGACCAAGTCTTCCTGTCGACTTTTTCTAATATCCCTTTAAAATCTAACAAAAAAGAAACGATTTTTTATCTGACCCAAAAACTTCAGGAAATGAATAAGGTGAAAGAAAAAAACACGATTATTTCTGACGTAAACTATTTTGAGTGGATTAAAAATAGAATTAGTTAAACAACCATTCTTATCATTTTTCTACTTTTTTGTTCGAGTAATATTTTTTGATTTTGAACAACTGAATCAATGGCTTCTTTGGTATAATGCCTTACAGTAATTAACGAAAGGTTTTCATTGTATCGAACCTTATAATCTTTAGTTAATTCCTGAATAAGCAATGGAGTTTTTTGCACATCAAAATCTACCACAACCGAAAAACTAATGGCTGAATTTTGCATTAAATTAATTTTAACACCCATTTTTGAAAAAATTCCAAAAATTTGACTCAAATTATTTTCAATAATAAACGAATAATCTTTCGATTCAATTGAAATCAAGACTTGATTACGTTTTACAATAAATGAAGGAATTGACGAATCATGTGTTGTATTGTTATCAATAACAGTTCCTTCTTGTTGTGGATTTAAAAACGACTTCACATACAATGGAATATTTTTGTTTTGAAGCGGTTTTATGGTTTTAGGATGAATTACAGTTGCTCCGTAATATGCCAACTCAACAGCCTCGTGGTATGAAATATTACTCAACATTTTAGTTTCAGAAAACAGCTTTGGATCTGCATTTAACATACCTGGAACATCTTTCCAAATGGTAACACTTTCTGCATTTAAACAATAAGCCAATATTCCAGCACTAAAATCAGACCCCTCCCTACCCAAAGTTGTTGTAAAATTTTCTGAACTTGAGCCTATAAATCCTTGCGTTAAAAAAACGGTCTTTACAGATGAACTTGCATTAAGTTCAAATTCTTTTTTTGCCAGTTTTTCTGTTAGCTCCCAATCCACTTTGGCATCACGATGGGTGTTGTCAGTTTGAATAACATTTCTCACATCAATCCACTGTGCAGGAAGCCCTGTTAAATTTAAATAAGCACTTACAATTTTTGTAGATACTATTTCTCCAACTGAAACAATTTGATCGTAAACATAATCGTAACTTCTTAAAGGCTCCTCTTCCAATTCCCATTCTATTTCTACAAATGCATTGTGTATGTCTTCATAAATTTGATGGGTTTTGTCGTTAAAAAGTTCGTCAATAATTTTATAATGAAAATTTTTAACCTCATCTAACCATTTAAAACATTCGCCATCTTTTTTCATGTATGATTCAACAACCTTTTCCAAAGCATTAGTGGTCTTATCCATTGCAGAAATAACCACAACTAAATCATCGTTAAAAAGCTGAATAACTTTACCTACATTTTTTACTGCTTCTGCATTTTTTACAGATGCTCCTCCAAATTTAAAAACCTTCATTATGGCTTTATGTTTACTTGATTAACAATTTTTAAAATCCAAACTTACTCAAACTATACGTTAAGTTCAAATCTCAACTTTCCATTTATCCACTCAGGGTCGAGCTCGGCATTAAATTTTTTATAAAATCGTATTGCGGGTTCATTCCAATCCAATACTTGCCAAACCATTTGCCTAACCTTCATTTTTCTTGCCTCCTTTATGGTTTCTTCAAACAACAATTTTCCAACATTATTACCCCTAAACGCTTCTTTTACGATAATATCTTCCAAAAATAAATTCCTACCAGTCCAGGTAGAATAACGGATATAATAAAACGACATTCCAATAACACCTTCTTCACTTTCAGCTAAAATTATCCAATACAATGGATGCTCACCAAAACCATCCTCTTCCAACTCTTTTAAAGTTATGGTAACCTCTGGTAAGGCTTTTTCAAATTCTGCCAATTCTTTTATTAACCTTAAAACATCAGGCAAATCATTTTTTGTAGCTTTTCTCAAGGAAACTTTCATAAAACAAAAATAATAAAGATAGTTTCAAAGTTTAATTTTGAAACCTCAAAGTTTAAACTTAAAAATTCATTACTTTGTAACCTTAATATATTGATGATTATGAATGTTAAAACATTAAACGAGTTTATTTTAGACAAACAACACGAGTTTCCGTATGCCTCAGGAGATTTAACAAGACTGTTAAACGACATCGGTATAGCCTCAAAAATTATTAACAGAGAAGTTCGAAAAGCTGGACTGGTTAATATTTTAGGTGCTGCAGGTACAGAAAACATTCAAGGCGAAGACCAACAAAAACTAGATGTTTATGCCGACAATCAATTTATCAATGCTTTTAAATATGGCGGACAAGTTTGTGCAATAGCATCAGAAGAAAATGAAGATTTTTTAGCTTTTGAAAATGAACCTTCAAAACATGGGAAATACGTGGTTACTTTCGACCCTTTAGATGGTTCTTCTAACATCGATGTTAATGTTTCGATCGGTACAATTTTTTCCATTTACAGAAGAAAAACCAAAGAAGGTGCCGCACAATTGGAAGATTTTTTACAACCAGGCACAGAACAAATAGCTGCAGGATATGTAGTTTACGGACCATCTACCATGCTGGTTTATACTACTGGCAAAGGAGTTAATGGCTTTACCTTAGACCCATCCATTGGCGTATATTGTTTATCTCATCCTGATATGAAAATGCCCGATGATGGTCGATTATACTCTTTTAATGAAGGCAACTACAACACTTATTCTAAAGGGTTACAAAAATATTGCGACTGGGTTAAAGAAGAAGATAAATCAACTGGAAGACCTTATTCTTGTAGATACATTGCCTCAATGGTTGCCGATGTACATCGTAATTTAATTAAAGGAGGAGTCTTTTGTTATCCGGCAACAGCAGGCTCTCCAAACGGAAAACTCCGGTTACTTTATGAATGTAATCCTATGGCATTTATTGTTGAACAGGCTGGAGGAATAGCCACAACTGGAAACAAAAGAATACTAGAAATTCAACCAACAGAATTACACCAACGTGTACCTGTAATTATGGGTTCGAAAAATATGGTTAACAAAGTTTTAGAATTCACAACACAATTTGGTTAAAAATTTGAAATATTTAATCCTATTTATCTTTTTATCTTTTTCATTTTTTGGCAATAGCCA
The DNA here is from genome assembly GCA_020635795.1 of Flavobacteriales bacterium. Classification (NCBI taxonomy): domain Bacteria; kingdom Pseudomonadati; phylum Bacteroidota; class Flavobacteriia; order Flavobacteriales; species Flavobacteriales bacterium. The sequence continues at coordinate 75,695 of JACJZD010000003.1, read as the reverse complement.
AGAAGTTGTAGAAGAAAAGATATTAATTGACACCGTAGAGATAACTTACCAAGTAATTTATAGAGAAACTGTTGGTGATTACTTTCAATTAAAACGAGCTGTTTTTGCAAATGACACCAGCATAACTGCCATAGAAAAAAACTTTTCTAACGGACACCAAAACGGATTAACTAGAATTTATTACCCTTCAGGAAAACTAAGAGTTAAAGCAATTTACGGTAACGATAAGTTACAAGGTGAATGGACACACTATGGCGAAGATGGTGTTATTATTACAAAAGGAATATACAATTATGGTTTAAAGAATGGATTTTGGGCTTATAAAAGTGAAAAAACATATGGAAGGTATAATAAAAAAGGGCTTAAACATCGTAAATGGACAAAAAAGGATATCAATAACCAAAAGTACAAAGCATTTTATTGGAATGGAAAGTTAAAAAGTGGTTCTGATATTTTCGATAGAGATTATCAAACACATGCCGACACTCTTTTTGCAACAAATTTAACAAGCACACAAAATGATAGTCTAACGAACAATAACATTACCGATACTGTAACTCCAGTAGAAAACTATTACATCGTTACCCTAAAGCATATCGCTCAAAACTACTACCTCCGAAAAGCAAGTAAAGATTACTTTAGGACAAGCAAAAAAGAGCGTGCTAAATTTATTAATGAGTACGTGAATCTTGAAAAAGACGTTTTTAGGTTTAATGTTGCTCCTTTTATTTCTCCAATTTCTATTAACGAATTTATTACTCAAGATAAATTAAACAAACCTAGTATAGACTCCTTAATAAAAGCCAAAGGAGAACTTATTCAAAACGAATTTAATTCAACTCCAGAAACAGCATCAATAGGGTTTTTGAAATATACAACCGACAACTCCTCAAAAATTGTTGTTTATGTTTCGACAAAAGTTGAAAATTTAATCATTGCAGAATTGATTGAATTTCCTACATCAGTTTCAAAAACGAGCTATACCGAAGCCTCTCAGCGAACTGATGTTAAACGTATGAAAATACTATTTTTACTCAATGATACCGACGAAATTATAGAGGTAGAGTATCAAAAGAATACCAAAAATTAATCTTTTATATCTATTTGTTATTAGCAATAAACATAACAACAGAACTTCCTTGGTGGCTGGCATTTTTTTGCCTGTTACTAGGTGTTGTTTATGCTTATTTACTCTATAGAAAAGATAGCCGATTTGAAGAAGTCAATCCTCTCGTAAAAAGAGTTATGTTCTTTTCAAGAGCTTTATTAGTTTCAATACTTTCATTCTTATTGCTTTCTCCTTTTACAAAAAGCACCTTCAATAAAATTGAAAAACCGATAATTATCTTTGCACAAGATAATTCGAGTTCCATTTTAATGAACAAGGATTCTGTTTTTTACAAAACAACATACCTCCAAAAAATTGAAGAACTAACCAAAAAGTTAGCTGAAAATTTTGATGTTAGAACTTATTCGTTTAGTGAAGAACTAACAGAATTAAAGCACGCCGATTATAATGACAAGTTAACTAATATTTCAACAATTTTTAATGAGGTTGAATCAAAGTTCTACAATCAAAATATTGGTGCATTAATTATTGCAAGTGACGGCATTTACAATAAAGGCGAAAATCCTATCTACGCATCAAAATCATTACCATATTCAGTTTACACCATTACACTTGGTGACACATCTGTTCAGCGCGATTTAATTTTAAAAGATGTTAATCACAATAAAATAACCTTCTTAAACAATCAATTTCCTATAGAAATTTATGCTTTGGCAAATAAATCGAATGGACAAAAAACAACATTAAAAATATTGCATAACGAAACTGTTGTGTTTAATAAAGAATACGCCATTAATTCAAACAATTTCAGCATATCAGAAACTATTATTCTTGACGCAAAACAAGTGGGAACACAACATTATAAAATAGTTTTTTCATCCATTGAAAACGAGGTAAGCATAAAAAATAACAGTAAAGATATTTACATCGATGTTTTAGATGGCCGTCAAAATGTTTTGATTTTAGCAAATGCACCTCATCCCGATATTAAAGCTATTAAAACAAGTATTGAAACAAATGAAAACTACAAAGTTACCTCATTACTTTATTCAGAATTTGATGGTAAATTAACTCCTTACAGTTTAATTATAGCACATCAAACACCTAACAATACCCCTATATTTAATCAGTTAACTTCAAGTAATGTCCCAACTTGGTTTATTATTGGAAACCAAAGTAGCGAACAAGAATTTAATCGTTTAAATTTGGGTATTAACATTAACAATTCTAAAAATAGTTTTAATGATATTTTACCCAAAATAAACACTCAATTTCCGCTTTTTACCATATCAGAAAATACTTTAAAAACCATTCAAAACTTTCCTCCTTTATCTGGTTTTTTTGGTAATTATCAACTAAAAGGAAATGCTTATCAATTAATTAATCAAAAAATTGGCAGCGTTGAAACAGAAAACCCTTTATTGGTATTTAACGAACTCCCCAACAAAAAAAATGCAGTTCTTTTCGGAGAAGGAATTTGGCGATGGAAAATGACCGAATTTTTAACTACTAAAAATAACGATGCCGTTAATGAATTGATTAATAAAACCGTCCAATTTTTAGCTGTAAAAGACGACAAGAGTAAATTCAGAATCATTCTAAACAAAAATTTTAGCGAGAACGAACCTATACTGATAAATGCCGAGCTATATAATGATAGTTATGAGTTAATTAACGACCCAGAGGTTTCATTGTCCATCACAAACCAAGAAAATAAAAAATTGAACTTTGTTTTTAACAAAACAAGCAAGGCTTATGTGTTAGATGCAGGAATATTAGTTCCTGGTTTGTATCAATTTGTTGCAAGTACAAAGCTTGGCGACAAAACAATATCTCAAAAAGGTCAATTTCAGGTAAATCAACTGGTACTCGAAGAACTCAACACAACAGCTGACTATCAATTGATGCAAAACCTCGCAGAAAAACATCAAGGTAAAATGTTTTACCCTTCCAACATGAACGAATTAATTACTTCTGTTGAAAAAAACGAAACCATTTCTTCTGTAATTTATGAAGAACATGATTTGAAAGATTGGATAAACATTAAATGGATATTTATTATCTTAATTGTATTGTTAACTTTAGAATGGTTTTTGCGTAAAAGGAACGGAGCTTATTAATTAAGAAAATATTAGGTCAATATTTTGATATTTTCGAATAATGATTAACTTTATGCTTAAATTAGTATTATAAATTATGAGAAAGTCTATTCATAGCAAAGTATTAGCATTTATATTTTTTATCGCTATCATTCCATTTGGAACAGTAAGTTTACAGTCTTGTTCAAAAAAACCAAAGTACAATACTAGAAATGGCGGACAGAAAGTTCACTCTTCTGGTCATATTGGAAACAGAAAACATAAGAATCAACATGTTTGGGGAAAATAATTCCTGAATATTTACAAATAAAAAAACGCCTCGTTGTTTAACGAGGCGTTTTTTGTTATTATCAAATCAATTTATTGCACTACAAAACGCTCTACCATTTTTTCTCCATCAATTATGAACTCAATAAAATATATTCCCGAGTTATAATTTGAAGTGTTAAATTGTTGATTATAAACTCCCGAAGATAAGTTCCCTAGTTTACTAACAATTAGTTCTTTTCCTGTAACATCAAGTAATCTAATACTTACATCTTTATCCTTTTTTAAATTGAATCTGATATTCAAAACATCCTTAACAGGATTTGGATAAGCAACCAATTTCTCAACACTTAATATTTCATTCATACCAACTGGATAAACGAAGTTTATATCGTCAATTTTCAACTGACTACCTGGATTTCTTCCTGCCCAAATACTCATTATCATAGAATCTGGTGTTACAGGCGGAACAAATCCACTAAATAATGTATAGGTAGTTGTTGTACCATAAAGTTGAGTACCTGCCCATTGAGAAGGCTGTCCGGTTTCTTTAAATTCAACACTAAAGCTTGCTGTATCAGCTCCAGATGGCAAGTACTTATAGTAAAATTCGATACCTATTGGCGAACTTGTGAAAGGCACTCCTCCTTCTAGCTGATTTTGCCCAAAAACTCCATTTGTAATCGCAGACCATGATGTATCTCCTCTTGAAGTTATAAACAAATCCAACTGTAAAGCATATGTTCCAGAATTTGCATCAGTAGTTTTATTTACAGGCATCATGGTCTCTCCAACAAAATATTGATTAGTTGTGTTCCAATTACTTAAATCATCCCAAGTAACAGTCGACCAATTCTCAAAACTACTATTTAAAATATTCTGAGTAACACCTGTAGAAGATTTTAACTGAATATCGTCAAACTGAATCCAAGTACCTGGAATACCATTGAATTCAACTAAAGGATTACCTCCTGCAGCTCCTATCATCAAAGAATCAGCAGCAATTGCTCCAACATAAAATGCAAATCTAGTCCAATTTGCTTGTGATTGCGTTAGAAAATAAGTTCCTCCTCCACTTGGATTCCCCATAAACGTTGTTCCACAAATAAACAACACTGAATCGTTTGGCTGAATATCCGCCTTATAATAACCAATAACACTATCTACATTATTTAACGAAACCGCTTGACCAGGAGTCATATTTTCTGGGTCTCCACTAATAAAATAACCAAAGGCAGTATCTCCACTAGGAGCCAATACTGTTTCTAATTTAACAGAATAAATTCCAGAATTAGCGTCTGTTGATTGAGTAGTTGTTCCTAAAACAGACCCCCCTCCATCGTTAATACTAGTCTGGTAATCATCTAATTGAAGAATACTGTTTTGCGTCCAGTTTTCAAACCCTTCGTATTGAGAGTAAGCTGAACCAACCGTTAAAACGGCAAATAAAGAAAGTAATGTTTTTTTCATAAGTAATTAGTTTTTAAGTTTAAACCAAGTTACTTATTATTAATAAAACAAAAAATGACCTTTGTCATGTACTAAATAACTGACAAAGACCCTATACCCTCTCGTATAACTACAGGATCATTATCGGTACAATCAATGACTGTGGAGGCATGATTATGACCAAAACCTCCGTCAATCACCATATCAATGGTATTTTGATATTTTTCATAAATGAGCTCTGGGTCAGTAATGTATTCTAAAATTTCATCTTCATCGTGTACAGAAGTTGAAAGTAATGGATTGCCTAATTCTTTAACTATGGCACGAGCTATTTTATTATCAGGCACTCTAATACCAATTGTTTTTTTGTTCGATTTAAACAATTTTGGAACACTTGTATTTGCATTTAAGATGAAAGTATAAGGGCCTGGTAAAGCTCTATTTAATAATTTATAAATGGAATTACTAAATTGAACCGTAAAATCAGAAATATGACTTAAATCGTAACAGATTAGCGAAAAATTAATCTTTTCTACTTTTAATCCTTTCAATTGAGCCATTTTTTCAACAGCCTTTCTATTGTTTAAATCGCAGGCCATACTATAAACCGTATCAGTAGGATATATTACAATACCACCTTTGCGTAATACATTTACAACTTGAGCAATTTTTCTTGCATCAGGATTGTCTGGATGAATTTCTAACAGCATATTTTTGGTTATTTGTTACTGGTTTCGAGTTGCTAGTTTACTCCTAACTTCGCTCTTCTAACTTCTTTCTTACTTATTTGCTTTAGCATGATCGGCTAAAAACTGAGCCAATCCACTATCGGTTAATGGGTGTTTTAATAATCCTAAAATTGCACTTAACGGACCAGTCATTACATCTGCAGCTAAATGTGCACACTGCATAATGTGCATGGTATGTCGAACAGATGCTGCTAAAATTTGTGTTTCAAATCCGTAATTATCAAAAATCAACCTGATTTCTGAAATCAAATTCATTCCGTTGGTTGAAATATCATCTAACCTACCAACAAAAGGAGACACATAAGTTGCACCAGCTTTTGCAGCCAACAATGCTTGTCCGCCAGAAAAAATTAAGGTGCAATTTGTTTTTATTCCTTTTGATGAAAAATATTTAATGGCTTTTATTCCTTCTTTAGTCATTGGTATTTTAACTACTATTTGTGGATGAAGAGCCGCCAAATTTTCACCTTCTTTAATCATTCCTTCATAATCTGTGGCAATCACTTCCGCACTAACATCGCCATCAACAATATCACAAATGGTTTTGTAATGAGCCATAATATTGTTATACCCACTGATGCCTTCTTTAGCCATTAACGATGGATTTGTAGTAACACCATCTAATATTCCTAAATCTTGTGCTTCTTTAATTTGTTCAAGGTTAGCTGTATCAATAAAAAATTTCATAACGATTGTATTTTGTTTCATACAAAAATAATCACGCAAGTGAATTTACTAAAAAAAAGATGTTAGGAGATATGAACAGCTTTACTCTGTTACCTGAAAAAATAAAGATGTTTTAATTAAATCAACCGATTGATAGTTTAAAACCAACTGCTCTTTATCAATGCTTACCAGTTTTATCCAGTTTACTTTAAATGTCGATTTTTCTTTATTAGGCGTCAACGTATATTTTCCAGCTTTTTCCGACCAAGTTCCTTCAAAACTTTCACCATTTATCAACCCGGCGAAAGTATGCTCTGTAGTAAATGTCAAAAAATCATTTTGCTGAACATCTGTTAATGGATACTTTGAACCAAACTCCTCAATTTCGGTAAGTTTCCATTTTTTTAATATTGATGGAGTATCTTGAGCAAACAGTGCTGTTGTTAATACTAAAAGGAAAAATAAGGTGCTTAATTGTTTCATAGAATGTAGGATTTAGAACAAAAAAGTGGGCAAGCTACTTACATCGCACCGCTCAACCACCTATCCTTGCTCCGTTCCCAGCCTGGGGAAGTTCAGCAGGAGCTGGTCGTATAAGACTTGCCCACCACAAAATTAGAATTATCTTTCTAAAACAACCCATTAAACCGTTAAAATTTTAATCTTTTATTATTTTTGTTCCACAAAATTTAGAAATGAGACAATACCAAACATCATTAAAATATGGTTTTTATGGAGCTTTGCTTGGCATTGTTTTTTTTATGTTACTACTATTTAGTGGCAATAGCCCATGGGGAAGTGCAAGCTGGATGGGTAGTTGGATTCCAGCTATTTCGGCATACTTTGCTATTAAAACGTATAAAGCTGAAGCTGAAGAAACTAGTTTTAGTTTTTCTCAATTGTTCAGAATAAGTGTTTTTACCTTATTTTTTCAAGCAATAATCGTAAACGTACTTTCGGTTATACTCTCAACTATTTTACAAATTAACTCTCTTGAATTGTACCGAGCAGAAATGCTTCAATATGCTGAACAAATTAAACAATTGGTATCGGAAGAAATATACAACGAAGCCATGGTGGAATTGCAAAATGCAACATATTCGACATTGGCTTTTCAGGATTTTACCAATAAATTAATTGGAGGATTAATAGTTTCGTTAATTTTAGCAGGTATTTTTAGAAAAAACAAACCTACTTTTGAAAATCAACATGAATGAATCATTTGACATATCTATTGTAATTCCATTATTTAACGAGGAGGAATCCTTGAGTGAATTGAGTGAATGGATTGAAAAAGTGATGCATGAACACAACTATTCATATGAAGTAATTTATGTGGATGACGGCAGTACGGATTCTTCATGGTCGATAATAGAAACACTTTCAAAGAAAAACCCAGCAATAAAAGGAATTAAGTTTAGACGAAACTATGGAAAATCAGCAGGACTAAATGTTGGTTTCGAAGCAGCCCAAGGCAATGTTGTTTTTACCATGGATGCCGATTTACAGGATAGTCCTGATGAGTTGCCAGAAATGTATAACATGATTGTTAATGACAATTATGATTTGGTTTCTGGTTGGAAGAAAAAACGCTACGATCCATTATCAAAAACCATCCCAACCAAGTTATTTAACTGGGCAACCAGAAAAATGTCGGGCATAAACAATTTACACGATTTTAATTGCGGACTAAAAGCCTATAAGAAAGATGTAGTTAAAACCATTGAGGTTTATGGCGAAATGCATCGCTACATTCCTGTTTTAGCAAAGTGGGCTGGTTTTTCTAAAATAACAGAAAAAGTAGTTCAACACAGAGAACGCAAATACGGTGTTACAAAATTTGGTTTAGAACGTTTTATTAATGGCTTTTTAGATTTATTATCAATCACCTTTATTGCAAAATTCGGTAAACGCCCCATGCATCTATTTGGCTCATTAGGCACAATAACATTTTTTATAGGTTTTTTGAGTGCTTTCTACATCGGAATAATGAAACTATATCGATTAAACAAAGGGGTTGACTCCATCTTAGTAACCGACAATCCGTATTTCTATATTTCATTAACTTGTATGATTCTAGGTTCTTTATTGTTTGTTTCAGGTTTTTTAGGCGAATTGATTTCAAGAAATTCATCACATCGGAACACCTATCATATTGAGAAAAAAATATAATTCAACCCTCAAATGAATATTGTAATTATTGGTCCTGCTCACCCTTACCGTGGTGGAATTGCTCTTTTTAACGAAAGATTAGCATTGGCTTTTCAGGAAGATAATCACACCGTTAAGATTATCACTTTCAAACTACAATATCCTTCAATTTTATTCCCAGGTAAAACACAGTTGTCTGAAGATAACGCTCCAAAAAATTTAAAAATAACTCAACAAATCAATTCTATTAACCCATTAAATTGGTTAAAGATTGGAACGAAAATTAAAAATCAACAACCCGATTTAGTTATTTTTAGTTACTGGATGCCATTTATGGCACCTTGTTTTGGTACCATTGCTTCAAAAATTAAGAAGAACGGGAAAACCAACATAATTGGGTTAATACACAACATCATTCCACACGAAAAAAGGATTGGAGATAACTTTTTATCCAGTTATTTCACAAAACAAGTACATGGATTTATTGCCATGTCGGATAGTGTCGTAAAAGATTTGAAAATCTTTACAGACAAGCCTATCACACTCACACCTCACCCCTTGTATGATAATTTTGGAGATATTAGATCAAAAGCAGAAGCTAAAAAATTATTGGGATTAGCTCCCGAATTCAATTACCTTTTATTCTTTGGAATAATCAGAAAATATAAGGGCTTAGACATCTTATTAAATGCTTTTGCCGATGAACGATTAAGCAATAAAAATCTTAAATTGCTTATTGCTGGTGAGTTTTATGAGGATAACACTGAATACTTCAACATCATAAAAGAAAAGAACTTGACCGATGATGTTATCATTTCCGATGCATTTATTCCAAACACAGCCGTTGCAAATTATTTTTGTGCTGCCGACATGGTTGTTCAACCATACAAACATGCAACACAAAGTGGTGTAACACAAATTGCCTATCACTTTAACAAACCCATGTTGGTTACCGATGTTGGTGGGTTAAAAGAAATTGTTCCTAACAATGTGGTTGGATATGTAACTCAAGCTAATAGTAAGTCGGTAGCTGATGCTATAAACGATTTTTATGTTAACAATAAAGAACAACAATTTATTGAAGGGGTTAAAACCGAAAAACTAAAATACCACTGGCAAACCATGACTACAAAAATTCTTGATTTACACCAAAAATTATAACTGGGAACAATTTTTGTAATTGTGCTTTAGTTAATTAGTAACTTTACATCCGAATTATGAAAACAGTTTTAACATTTCTTTTAGCAACAATTTCTCTTTTCACTTTTAGTCAAGATATCAACAAAACTGACGCAAAAGGCAAGAAACAAGGTGAATGGAAAAAATATTATGATAACGGTTTTGTTCGGTATCAAGGTCAGTTTAAGGACGACAAACCTTATGGCACATTCAATTATTATTATGAAACTGGAAAACCTAGTATCATAATGAACTACGATGGAAACATTGCTCGTACCATTGCCTTTTATGACGAAGGAAAGCTAAAAGCTAAAGGCAACTACGTTAACCAAAAAAAAGACAGTATTTGGAACTACTACAGTTCTGCAGGATATAAAATATCGGAAGAACTATACGTGAACGGTTTAAGACAAGGAAAAGTGGTTAACTTTTTTGAAGATGGAAAAATAGCAGAAGAAAAAGAGTTTGTCAACGATTTTGAAGATGGAGAATGGATACAGTATTACGAAGATGGAAAAATCCGAATGAAAGCCACATACAAAAAAGGTTCGTTAGAAGGAAAAACCTATTATTACGATAGAAGTGGAAAGAAAATGATTGAAGGAAATTTTTTGCATGATGTTAGACATGGTGCTTGGATGTTTTTTGATGAAAAAGGAGATATTACAAAAAAAGAAATTTACTATAACGGACAACGTGAAGGTGGAAACGATAATTTTATTGACGAAAGCAAAGAACTTAAAGAAAATCAAGATTATCTAGAGTTTGAAGACATGCAACCTCCCCGATAAACAAAAAAACAAGTGAAAAAAGAAAAAGTATTAGTAGCTATGAGTGGCGGAATTGACAGTTCCGTTGCAGCGTTGTTGTTACACGAACAAGGGTATGAAGTAATTGGAATAACCATGAAAACATGGGATTATTCTACCTCTGGTGGTGCTAGAAAAACAACTGGATGCTGTAGTTTAGATGATATTAACGATGCAAGAGCCCTAGCTGTAGAACTCGGTTTTCACCATATCATTTTAGATATCAGAGCCGAATTTGGCGATTATATTATCGACAATTTTGTTGACGAATACCTTGCTGGAAGAACTCCAAACCCATGTGTTTTATGTAATACCCATATTAAATGGGATGCCCTTTTAAGAAGAGCTGACCAATTGGGATGCAAATACATTGCTACAGGACATTACGCTCAACTTCGTCAAGAAAATGGTCGTTATGTAATTTCAAAAGGAAAAGATGTAAGCAAAGACCAATCTTATGTTTTGTGGGGATTAACACAACAAAGTCTTTCTCGAACCCTTTTTCCATTAGGAGGATTTGAAAAACAAGAAATTCGTAAAATGGCTTTGGATAGAGGCTATCAAGAATTATCAAAAAAATCAGAAAGTTTTGAAATTTGCTTTGTTCCTGACAACGATTACCGTGGGTTTTTAAAACGAAAAGTGGAAGGATTAGAAGAAAAAGTTGCTGGAGGGAACTTTATCGATACCGAAGGTAATATCCTTGGCAAGCATCAAGGCTATCCTTTTTATACCATTGGACAACGTAAGGGCTTAGAATTAGCATTTGGAGAGCCTCGTTATGTTATCAGAATTGATGCTAAAAAAAATGAAGTAGTGTTAGGCATGAAAGAAGACTTGAATTGCAAAGAAGTTTTCGTTAAAAAGCCTAATGTTATGAAATACGAAAGCATTATTGGAGAAATAGATGCACTTTCAAAAATAAGATACAAAGACAAAGGTTCTAACAGCCAAATATCCATGTTACCTGATGGCAGACTGAAAATTGTGTTTTTTGACAATGTACAAGGTGTTGCTCCAGGTCAATCGGCAGTTTTTTATGAAGGAAACGATTTAATCGGTGGTGGTTTTATTGACCATTGATTTACCTCCCAATTAATTTGGTATATTAGAATTTCGTAATTTTAATTTGTGAGAATTCTTATTTCAATATTATTAGTGGCTGCTCTTTTTTCTTGTAAAAAAGATGCTGATACACTTAAACCTCGAAATTTAAACCAAAATTACGCAGGTTTGACCGTTGGTAAATATGTTGTTTACGATGTAGACTCTACCTTTTACAATGTACCTTTCAACATTGTAGCCAATTATAAATTCCAAATAAAGGAAGTTGTTGATTCAAAATATATTGATGCACAAGGCAACGACGCTTATAAAATAATTCGATACAAAAAAGACACCGCTATTTCACAAAACTGGGTACATCAGGTGGTTTGGAATGCTACAATAAACTCATCCAATTATCAAAAAGTAGAAGATAACGTTCGTTTTGTAAAATTAATTTTTCCGATTAAACCTAATAAAGTTTGGAATGGAAACTCAATGAACACCTTATCATCATGGGATTATGAATACACTTCCACTCATCAAACAGAATTAATTGGAAGTACTATGTTAGACTCGGTTACAACTGTAACCCAATTCGATGATGAAAATGAAATATTGATACAACGCCAATTTTACCAAGAAAAATATGCTGCGAATATCGGTATGGTTTATAAACGAGTTATTGATGTCAATAAACTCTTTGATTCTATTTCTGGTACTTTTAAAATCAGCGAAGGTTTGGATATTACCTACACCTACAATTCTCAAGGGTACTAAAAAATTTATCTTCTGTATAATTTGGTATTGTAAACATTCTCTTTCCCAACAATAGATAGCATATAAATTCCAGAACTCAACTGTAAATTACTGAAATTGATTGTATTCAATCCTTTTTCTACCAGTTGGTTTTGATTCAAAATCAATCTACCTCTGTAATCATACAAATATACTTGAAAGTTATCCTCAACACTCGAATTAATGATAAACGATAATACCGATGATGATAAAGTTAATTGTACCACATCAAAACTTGCATTAGTACAACTTGATGCAATTACATCAGAATAACTTACTGTTCCATCAAAGTCAACTTGTTTTAACCTAAAATAGATTACTCTATTTTCTGCTGTAACATTAGTATGGTAAGTATTCGAAACTGATGACGTACCTGCCCCATCTATCACTGAAGATTCAAAAAACAAGTAACCATCATAACTTTTCTCTAAAACAAAGTAGTCGTTATTAATTTCTGTTTGTGTTGTCCATGTTACGATTATTTCTTTATCCGAACAAGTACTTGAAAAATTAGACAAGGTAACTGGCAATGGATTGGCGTTATCAACCAACACCCAATTTTCAAAAAAATCGGCTGAGGCTATTGCCGCCCCGCTTACGGTTCTTGCTCCAACATTAACTGTTCCAAAAAGTTTGTAAGCCTCCCAATTACTTGATCCTGTATTAAAACGTTGAGCTTGTAATCGAGATTCAGTAATGGTATTTGTCCCTCCAATTTCTACTCCAGGTGTATTGTTATAAGTAAAGCTAAGGGTTACATTTGGTTTTGCAGTATAACTTAGCGCATTAATATGCCAAAAACGGTCTACTACATTTAACGAACCATTTGTTGCTGGAGCAGTAGATTGCCACATGTTTGATACTGCTGATGGCCATGGTAAGTTCATGTCTGTTGTTTCCCAAGTTGACAAGAGCAATCCACTATTTGCCCCTATTGTTCCAGCTGTTGTTTTATTTATCGATAGAGGTATTTTTACACCACTATTTGTTGTCCATGGTATGGTATAGGTTCCAGTTGTAGCTGCAATGTTCCATTTAATTCGGTCTGTTTCTGCTTCCGACTTTATGTTTCCACCAGTACCTGCTGTTGCTAATGCATTTGTTGCTGGATTATCTATCACCAAATAAGCACCATTGTCTATCACCAAATAACCATTATCGTTTATTACCATTCTTGCTTGGGAAAAAGCTAAAGTGGTAAGAAAAATAAATAATATTAAAAGTAAATTTTTCATAATTGTAGAATAATACTTTTACTTATCTTTAAGTAATTGTTCAAGTTTTATCTCTAATGCTTTAATTCTTTCTTCTTGAGATTTTATTATCTCTTGTTGTTCTTTTATCGCTTCAACAGCAATAGGAATCATTAGTGTATAGTTTACAACTTTAAAAAGTTCTGTTTTACGTTCAAATTTTTCATCAGCTGATTTTGGAATATTTGAATTTAATACCAAGTTTTTCTCTTTTACCATTTCAGGTATAATCAATTCTAAATCTTGCGCAATAAAACCATACGACAATCTATTTTCGTCATAACCAATTCCAGGATACTTTTCAGTATCCATATAATAAGAAACGGGTTCAATTTTTTCAATCATTTCTAGCGCCCCAGTAATAGGTTTGATGTCTCTTTTTAATCTTCTATCAGAACCTAAATATGCCCCTCCTGAAAATACATCCGCATTAAAATAACCAGCCCATCCAGAATAACCTCCAGAGAAAGATAAAGAACCCTCAACAGCATTACCACTTTCGTTATTAGCTGCACCAAGCACTCCAACACCTCCAGAACCAGTAGTTGTACCGTTTAAACTAAGCCCCATAACAGCTGAAGCTACAAATGCTGAGGCATTATAATTAGTTGCAGATAAGAAAACTCTAGATCCGTTTCCAGTTGTGGTTGAATTCATTAATTGCATAGCTCCATCTGTCGTAGTATTCGTCCAATATGAAGAAAACCCTCCAACAGCTGCGCCATCATGAACATATTCAAATTGACCTTGAGGTGCTCCAGTATTAATACCAATACGATTATTACCTCCATCAATAAAAAACATATTAGTTCTTGAATCAGACTCTACTCTAAAGTCATAATTATTAGACGCGTCATTAAATACCGCTTCGGTTGCACTCATTCTAAACCTTTCAACAGCATTAGTTGCAAAACCAAATGTATTAGCTGCAATGCTATACATACCAACATCAGGATCCGCAGCCCAAGAATAAAAAGGAAGAGCGGCAGTACCTCCTGTACCTCCTGCAAAAACCTGATCACCATTACTTTTCACACTAAACCTTACAGCGTTGTTAGTTCTAAAATCTAACTGAACATTATTAGTTGTTCCTAAAAAATGAGTACCTCCTGTAATGTTACCGTTTCCAATAATTTTCCAATCATCACCTCCAGTCGAAAATCTTGTCCAATTCGGAGCCGCTGGTGTTCCACCATTATAGTAATATCCAGGTGTTACAGCTGTAGCTCCAGCCCCTGCAGTAGCAGTATTATAAACCAACAAAGATGTTGTAGGTAAAGCTATAGGACCTGCAGCATTGGTTGCTGTTAATGCCACTCTTGGTATTAACAACCCCTTATTTGTAAAATCAATATCTAAACCAGCTGGAGCCAATGGCGCAGCGCCAGTAGCATTAATACCAATATTTTGAGCGTTAAGCTTTGTAGTTGTTAAAAAAGATGAGGCAACCAATGCCACCAAAACAACTGGAAATTTGTAGTTTTTTTTCATTTTAATTATTAATTAAATTATACTCTAAATTTACTAAAGCGGTTCAGGAGAATCCCTGTAGGTTGTTCACTTTATTTACTAACTCATTAATTACAAGTAAAATATACATCAGTAAAGTTACTTATAATATTTTAAGTATTTAACGTAAAAAAGAAAAAAGGGTTGCTTTTTAACTAAAATTTAATGATTGGTCGATTAAAAATGCTTATTTAACGAGTAAATCAGCTTGTTTTCGACTAATTATAACAATAGCTTCATTATAAATTTCATCAATTTCTTTAGGTGATGAAGAATAGAATTTTAAGCTTTTATTAAAATCATCTTCAGAAACTTGATGTCTTTTGTAGATGTCTTCAAACATGAAATCGATATCCGACCGTTGGTCAATAGGTTGAAATTTATATGTTGCTTGTGCCAATTCCATTTCAGCAATAATTTCAGCCATAACAGGTATAGGCACAAAATCGATTGCTGTTTTTGTTGTACAAGACAAAAAAATAAAAAATATTGGAATAAATACTTTTGGAGACATAACTAATATGCTACAATTATAAAGATTCCTGCTTTCGCAGGAATGACGTTTAAGTTATGCAGCAACTTTTGAAGGCTTCAATTCTCTAAGTGTTTTTGCTGCATTTAGCATACTTTCAATCATTCCTAGACCATAACTGCCATCTATCAAATCTCTAACCTCATAAACATCGGTTCCGATTTGAGCTTTATAAAAGAAATGATTTTGAGTTTTTATTCCAGAATCAGGAATATCTTGCTTATAAATTAATGCGTTCGGCTCTTCTTTGATAATTTCAGAAGTAAAAACTAAATCTTCTTTCAAATCCATTTTCAATAATTCAATATCACCTTCTCCAAACATAATTTCGATGCCGTATGTCTGTCCAACTACAATTTCCAAAGCACCTCTCTCGGTTAATACAACTTGAGGTTCTCCATTATCTTCAGCATTTGGAACCATTATAGCCATCTGAAAACCCCATGGATTTAAATCCAATTCTTCATACCCTTTTAATTCAATTGGTGCATTCTCCACTTCTTGTTTAGTGTCGTCGCCTCCACAAGAAGTAATCAATAATATTGAAACTATTATTCCGAAGTATTTAATTGCGTTCATCTTTCTAAATTAAAAGGCAAATATAAATTAAAAAACAGTAACAGAGCAAGTATTTTTTATTACAGAATTTAGCAATCTGACATTACTCTTTATTCAACTTTTATCCTTATTCCTTCCGAATGTGATGTGAATTCGGGAGCATACATACATTGAATGGTTGTAATTCCATTTGAAAAATCTCCTTTCATATTCACTTTTAGAGGATATTCAAACACATAAGTTCCTTTAGGTAAATAATCAAAAAAGAAATTGGTCGATGCATCTTTTGTAGTTTCAAAATAACCCAAACCACCCTGATAACGATAACCCGAAAACACATTGATGGGTTCAAAACCTGCTGCTCGCATATCTTTCATGTGAACATATTCCATGTTTCTATCCACTCTTAATTCAATTCTTACTTTTAATTTGTCGCCTGGTTTTAGTTTTGTTTTATCTGTTACTGGTTTAATAATTGGTCCAGAAGCCGAGTTTTCTTGTAAAAACACTTTTTTCACAATTTTTAAAGGCGTTTCGTGTGACGTAATTTTATCCAACTGTTCAAAATATTGCCAATACATTGCTCCCCAAGAAACCCCTTCATCTTTTTTAGTGATTTTTACCGTACCCATTTCTGGAGTAATCTCCTTTTTGTTCCACGATGTTTTAAAATAACCAGTTCCAGCTTCAACTTTTGTGTCGGCTATTTTTTTAGGGTCGATGAGTTGATTACCCACTTTTATCTCCACATTATTTTCCGTTACCAACCAATCAGAACCTTTCATTAACAACGCGTAACAAGCATCGGTTGTAGCTTTAGTTGTTCTCCAATCTTGTGTCTGTTTTTGTTTTAGCAACCAAACTTTCATGGCTTCCACACTTTTTTGGTCGTTCGTTACCTCGTCAAAAGCTTCTATTAAAAGAGCTTGAGTCTCTATCGGTGCTTGATACCAATAATACCCACCCGTATTTTCTTTCCAATACATTCCCAACTCATCATGGTTTATGGCATTTTCTTTTAAAGAAGCCACAATTTTGGTTGCCGTTGTATTTTCTTTACTTCTGTTCATGGCAACAGCAATCATTCCTTGCATGTACCTGCTGTTCGACAACCAATATTTTTTTGCCTGATTAAAATAATATTGATATGCTTCTTTGTTTCTAGTACTTATTTCTAAATCGTTTATAAAATAACTACGAGCATATAGATACATAATTTGGTCTTGACTGATGTTATTTTTATCCAAATCAACTTTATACTTTTTCAAATAATCATAATCTTCTTTTATTCTATTATCTAAATATTGAACAGCAGCCAATGTCATACTCCACGTTTTGTTATCGTTTTTAATATCAGATACACCCATGTGTTTTAATCTTCCCAAACCAGTTACAATGTATTGAGTAATATACCTGCTTTCTGGCATGCCTTTAAACCACGTCCAACCACCATTACCAACTTGCAATTCTTGAAGTTTTTTAAGCGCTCGCTGTTGTTCGTTTGCCATTTTATTTAAATCGAACAATAAGCCTACTCGTTTTTTTCGTTCACTTTCGTTTTGAGCATTTAATACCCAAGGAGTTTCTTCTAAAATAGCCGATTTCAATTCTTGGTTTTTTTCTAAATTCGACAAAAATGATTCGGGCGAACTACTTTTCCAACTATCAAAAACATTCTTGATTTTAGGATTTGAATTGGCGACATGTGAAGCTATTGAATTGGCATAAAAACGGCTAAAGGTTTGTTCAGCACATTCGTAAGGATACTCAATTAAGTATGGCAATGCTTGAACAGCATACCAAGCTGGATTAGAAGTAAATTCCAAAGTAAGTTTATCGTGTTTTAGGGTTGTTGATTTGTTGTTTACCAACTTTTCAAACGTAAATGTTTTTGATTGATTTCCTCGAATAGGCAAAGGCATACTTTCTGTAACTAACATTCTGTTGGTTAATACTGGAAGCACTTTTTCTTCGCCATCAGAAAAATCACCCGATTTTGCAACTACCTTATAAGTTATAGCTGAATAACCCTCTGGAATTGCAATTTCCCATTCCACCATAGTGCTTTTTGCTTTCTCCACCTTAAACGGATTTTCGGCATTGTCTTTAAGTATAAATGCTGTTACATCTTTCATGGTTAAAGCATCGTAAAAGAAAATTCTTGCCGCACCATTTTCAATGGTTGTATCCGAAAGATTTACAATTTTGGTGGAGAAAGTCATTTTATCCCCCTCTCTAAAAAAACGTGGTGCATTAGGATAAACCATCAACTCTTTTTGGGTAATAATTTCTTCGGTAAGCATTCCCGATTTTAAATCTTTGGTATGAGCCAAGCCCATAAATTTCCATTTGGTTAACGATTCTGGAATGGTGAAACTAATGATAATTTCTCCTGCTTCGTTTGTGGTTAAATGAGGATAGAAAAAAGCTGTTTCATTAAAATTACTTCGTGCTTTTACTTCTCCAAAATTATTATCACGAGCATCTTTTTGTTCTTCGTCTTTTAAATTTGATTGCTCCCTATTAGCCGCTAATTTACCAGTAGATTTTGTTACCGACTGCTGTGATACAGAAGCACCAGTAGCAACGGTTGTAGCATCCATAGCTATTTCTGCTTCAGCAAATTCTGCAAATTTATCTCCTGATGATTCTTCTAAAACACCATCAAAATCATTTTCCAACCCTCTACCAGCAGAATTTTTTGCTAAATAACCATAACGGTAATTTCTACTAAAATAATACCCAAACCAATTCAGTTGGTCGTATTCCTGATACGGAAAATTGATGAGTTTATTCCAGTTTTCACTAATCATGCTCGATGACATTGGTGCAAAGGAATTGTTTCCTTGCCAATAAATGGTTGAATAATAATAGTTTAAAATATCTAACAAAAAGTAGTTGGGGCGAAAAGCATCTAACGACGCATCGTACATTGTTGCTAGCATTTCGGCAGCTACTTTATCTCCTTTTTTATCGCTTATTTTTATTTTCCATTCTTCGTTTTGTCCTGGTAATAATTTGTTTCGAAATGTTTCGAACTTAACATCTAACATTTTGTTGGTGTAAGGCACATAAACCGCATCCGTAAAATTAAAATTTCGACCATGTTTTACAAAAGAAAAATGTACCACAAAGTTCCCTCTATGCTCCTCTGTTATTGGTATTTCTATTTTTTGCTGACTTCCACTTAACTTTATCCAGTTTCTTGAAACGATTTTGCCCTTATGCTCAATTTCGTACAAAACAGTCGCATTTTTTGCTGCAGACCCCACCAAATATGAAGCTTTTTCACCTGGTTCAACCACATTTTTTAGCTTGGTAAAAAAACTAATATCGTTTAACGGAAATGATTTTTCGTTTTCTCCAAACAAGGTAAAATATTTAATTTCTTTTACTTCATTACCAAACACATCAACACTTGTCGCTTCCAACACATAGTATCCAGAATTACACTCAGGCAATTTACCAAAACGAATTATTTTCTGATGTTCAGTATTAAAATTCACATCAAACACCTTCGTTGATTTTTCCCAATTAAATTTATTGTTCTCGTCTTTGTATTCATCAAAAGGAAAATCTTTCTGATATTCTTCTTTAGTCATTAAATGTTTATCAGCCTTAGCCCAAAGTTTTGACCTAAAAACCTGATTGGTTTTTTTTAATTGCCAAACTTTAATGTTTCCTTTTGCAAATTCAACCTCTCCATTTAAATTGGTAGTGCTCAAATAAAAACTGTCGGCTGCATTTTTGTTAACCAATTCAGGAATTGAAATATTGATTAACAAGGCTTTATTACTCACATACACATAAGTGGTGGTACTTTGTGTTTCGCCATTAATATCAACTACATCAGCATAAATAGTGTATGAATAAGTTGGTTCAAAATTTTGGTTTACCGTTTCATCGGGAATGGCTTTAAAATCAATATCAAAAGACCCATCGTTTTTAGTTGTGGTTGTTCCGTTAGTAATTTCCATTTGAGGCGATTGAGGATGATACCCCCAACGATAATAACACCAATACGGAAAACTTGCATTTCGAACCACGCGGTAATTTACCTCTGCACCATCTAAAGCTGCTCCCGAATAGGTTGTGGCTTTACCAACCGCTTTAATGTTCTGGTTAAGTTTATAACTCCCTTTTATGGGTTTAAATTCTGCCTCAAAAGTAGGTCGTTTATATTCCTCTACCGAAAAATATTTATTACCACTTGTTGTTGCAATATGCATCTGCCCGTTCAATCCTCCTTGTGGTGCAACGAAAGAACCACTAAACGTACCATATTCGTTGGTTGTTAATTTTACATCACTCACTTTTTGATAGTTGGCATCGTTAAACGTAACCGTTGTGGTGTAATTGGTTTTAATGTTGTTTTTATCTCCATCGGTATCAATTACTAAACCTTTAAAGTAAATGGTTTGTCCTGGTCGGTAAATGGCTCTATCAGTAAAAAATATAGTGCGTACTTGAGTTTGTTTTTGTTCTCTATAATTTCTATATTGATAATAGGAGTCGTCAGTATTTAATCGGTCTTTTTGATAGCTGAAATCAACATAATAGTTTCTATAATCATTGCTTGGTTCAATATTAAAATAACCATCTTCATTCGTAGTTTTTGTAGCCATTCTCTTTTGTTCGTACTTTCTAGTAATGTAGTTGTATTTATCATAAAAAACATCTGCAACAACATCTTTAAGAGGAGTTCCGTTTTCTCGGTCAGCCACAAAAAACTCAATACTTTGGTTTTCTGTTCTTCGAGTGGTATAACCCAAATTAGAAAACCAAAATGGCGTATAGGTTACTGCTTCATTAATACTCTCAAAATTTTTGTTTGATGCAACTAGCAACACGTAATAACCCATATCTTGAGCTGGAATTTTAAATTCTACCGAATGATTCTGATAATCCTCATCTTTTTCTAAATTAATTTCCCATTCAGAAACCGTTTTTTGAGCTTTTAGTTTTTTCAAAAAGTCTTCATCGCGCGGCATTCTATAATGTTCCTTATAATCATCATAAGAGATTTTAATTAATCGAGCATAAACTTTCGAAACATTTTTATACGATAATAACGCTAGTGCCGGTTTGTTTGGCGTATTAACCTTTTCGGTAGTAACCTGAATAGATTTGAGTTGAATTTGGTTAATTAAATACGCACATTTTTTTGCTCCTAAACTATTTGGAAATGCACCTATTGCATTAACACATACATCATACGCTTTTTTTACCTCTAGTTTATTCTCTGCATTTTTGCTTGTAGTATAATTGATTCCTTTTTGATTATGTATTTGAGCAATAACATAAGCTACTTCGGTACTTATATCGTGCTTACTATACTTTTCTTGAAGTTCGATTAATGCATCATAATAAAGTGAATCTGATTTTGCTAGTATCGAATTATTGTTAACAAACTTTAATCGTGTTAATTCTACATCAACCAAAGCATCAATATTGCCATCAACTACATGAGTTTTTGTTAAGTTTTGTAAGGTTTTTAGTGCGTAGTATTTTAATGATAACGAATCTTTACTCTCTATATTAACCTTGGTAAAATCTTCTGCTTCAGAAAAATAATTCACATTATTTAGTACAAACGCATAAACTGGTTTAATTACGTTTGGTTCTTCGTTCATAAAAAAGCTTAATGCTCTATGTGATAGAAAATCATACAAAAACGGACGAAATTTTTCTGAGCTATCTTTTTTAATGATAACATCTTCAAAAGTATTAACGGGAGTTCTTTTTAGCTCATCGATATCTTTTATTGATAACAAATAATGGTGAATAGTTCTTTCTATTATTTTGGTAATGTCCCAAGTTTCTATATCATCTTGAGCAAACCCAACAGTTGTAGTTCTGTTGTAAAATTTCCAACGGTTGTTTTGGTAGTATTGCCAGTACAATTCGGCAATAACCGAATGCAACATTGGTTTCAATGGATAAGTGGCTCCTTCAGCTTCTTTCTCAATTTCTGACAATGTTAATTTAAAAGCATTTTCTTCAAGATAAGATTGAAACTTGGCTTTTATAATCAATGCCTTTACAATTTGCTGATGATTGTTTTGAGTTCTTGATTTTGCTAAAATCTTCTCCACTTCATCTAAAGCAGACTTAGACAATCCATGCTGTTCCAACGAATCCACTTTTTTCCAATCTTCTACAAAAGCACTACCTTTTGCATAAACCAACAACACTTGTTGCTTGGGTTTAAAAAAACTAACATTTGCATACGAAAATATGCCTACAGAACTTGTTATTAATAATATTCCTATTGCAACAAGGACAACTACTTTTTTAGATTTCATATCGAGCCAATGATTTTATTAAAATTACTATTTTACAAGTAGATGACAAAACATTGTTTATTCCACAAAAAAATTCAAAAAAAAAGCATCCGCCAGCTGACGGATGCTTTTAATTGTTCATTTAAGAACCTATTATCTTAATGTAAATTTAACTGGTAAATTAAAATAAACTGGAACTGGTTTTCCTCTTTGTTTACCTGGATTCCAATTAGGCATAGCCTTCACTACACGTAAGGCTTCTTCATCCAATAATTTATTTACACCGCGCAAAACCTTCGCATCTTTTATCTTTCCATCTTTCCAAACAACAAACTGGACATAGACGGTCCCTTGAATACCATTTTCTTTAGCTATTACAGGGTATTTCATTTCTTTATTAAGGTACTTAAACAACTCCGCTGTTCCTCCTGGATATTCCGCTTGAGTCTCAACAATAGTAAAAATTTCTTCTTCTACTACTTCTTCTTTAATGGCAAATTCTTCTACCACCATTTTAGCATCAGCCTCTGTATCAATCATTTCTACCTCAGCAACTTCAACCTCATTTTCTACTACTTGAATAATTTCAGGAGCAGCTGGTGGAGGAGGTGGTGGAGGTGGTGGCGTGTTTTGTTGAGTAATTGGAATAATTTCTTCTTCCACTTGTTCAACAACCAATTGACCTAATTCGCTTGCAGAAAGATCATAAAACTTCATGTTTACAATGCTATAAACAATAATCATTGAAACTAAAAGACCAGCAGCCATAAAGGTGCCTCTAAGTTTATCTAAATCTGCTTTTGGGTTTTTCTTTAACTCCATAATATTAGTTTTTCAAGTTCTAAAATTAGTATTTTTTTTATTCAGTCGGTTATTTTTTCGGCATCATCTTTTTAACGGTAACAATTTAATAACAAACGGATAAATAATTACACCTATTGTTGCACCAATTGCATTGGCAAAAAAATCATACCAATTGCCACTTCTATTAATAAAGATGTAATGCTGAAGAATTTCCATAAAACCTCCGTAAAAAACTCCAAACAAAACAACTAACACATTGATTTTTAATTGATTATTTTTTTGTTCGTTAGTATAAATTGCAAAACAAAGTGTTACAGAAACCATCAAATAAATGCCAATATGCACCAATTTATCGAAATTAAAAAATGGTGCTTCAGGAATTTTATTACCTGGATAACCGCTTAAAATGGTAACAATAATTAGCCAAACAATAAACGGTAACAGATGTAATCTTTTCGGTTTTATCCTATTAAAGCTTTATACTGATCTGCAGACAATAAACCGCTTGCTTCAG
The DNA here is from genome assembly GCA_020635795.1 of Flavobacteriales bacterium. Taxonomy (NCBI): domain Bacteria; kingdom Pseudomonadati; phylum Bacteroidota; class Flavobacteriia; order Flavobacteriales; species Flavobacteriales bacterium. Next base: position 51,961 of record JACJZD010000003.1, on the reverse strand, counting down.
ATGAATTGGTCATTTTAACTTTAATCATCCAACCAGCTCCATAAGGGTCTGTATTAACGGTTTCAGGGTTTCTTTCTAAGCCTTTATTAAACTCAATTACCTCACCCGATACTGGCATAAACAAATCAGACACTGTTTTTACTGCTTCAACAGTACCAAAAGTAGCCTCTTGGTCAAGGGTATCACCTTCTGTTTCAACTTCTACATAAACGATATCACCTAATTCTCCTTGAGCAAAATCGGTAATTCCTATAATGGCAACATCGCCTTCTATTTTAACCCACTCGTGGTCTTTGGTGTACTTTAATTCTGATGGAATATTCATTTTAAATGATAATTGATATTATATAATTGATAATTGCGTATAAAAGTATTTATTATTTAGAATTTATCAAGTACAATCTTTGACAAATTATTAACCGTTATTGAGATAATATAAACCTTAAACTAAACCCTGCATTGGTATTGGTAGTTGGGAAAGTAGTTGATATTAAAGGATTTGTTGCGATGTAATCGTAGAACAATCTAAAATTAAGTTTCTGACTAATTTTATAATCTGCAGTAAACTTAACAGAAAATATACTTTGTCCACTTGTTAACTGATTAACACCCTCTACTATTTTACGAATAATAGTATTGTTGTTTCTTAAAGAGAAATCGACTCTAGTATCTATATCACTTTGTATTCTTCGTTTTATAAATGGCACACGAATTTGTCTAAACGTATATCCAGAACCAATACTCCACTCGTTACCTTTAACCTCAGTAATTTGATTATTTGCCATACTTAACGAAGCATTTCTATCTTTTTTGTATTCTACTTTAATTAAGATGTTATTCTCTAAAGTTACATCTACACCTAATAAAGGTCCGAATTGCTCAGTAATAGATACTGAAGATATTTGTAATGCTGGAATAAAATTATTTTCAACATTTCGAGCATTACCATCGGGCACATGAAATAAATTGGTTGTAAACGAACTTACATTAAAAGTAGATCTATACGAATGATTCAAACTGATTTTCTTAAACGCACGATTTAAAATTGGGATTTTCTCTAATCCATCATAAGTAATTCTCCAGTTGGGAATTGGTATGTATTTATCAAAATCTTTTAGCGATGCACTATTTGGATCGGAGCCAGAATATGCAGAAATAAACGTTGGTATTAAAACATCTTGAGCCGTACCACTATAACCATCGCTATAATCACCAACAAAGCCATTTGAATTGGGATTATCTGCTCCTCTACGCCTAGAAATAATTGCTCTGTTTTTTAAGAAATTATCAAACACATCAGAGTTCCAAGTTCCTTCTTCATCACCGCTAAACGCCGTAAATATAGAAACATACGACATACTAAAATTACCCGTCTCAATTGGTCGTGCAAATTCATAATCGCCATTTCCACTATTTAAAGAATCGTTCCAGAAAAACTGTCTAGCCATATTAGTAGCATAGTTTCTATTCATGGTTAATTGAATTCTCAGGTTTTTTAACGGGTTTATAGTTGCTCTTAAATTATACTCCTCTTTATAAGTAGTATTATAGGTATAAAGTAATGAAGCATTTGGTACCAACCAATCTCTTTCATAGGCTCGAACAGCAAAATCATCTTCCTGAATACCTGAAACAAAATTAAATCCTGGAGCTGAAAAATTTGGATTAAACCCTAGAATTGATGTTTCTTGATAATAACCTGGCAACAATGTCCCTCTATTTTTTGTATAAGTTCCAGATATATTTTTCGGACTCATCATAAACAACACAATATGGTCTATTGGCGAAAATGGCAATAATTTTCTCCACATTTCCACTTTTGAAGTATCTGAATCTTTAAACTTTTTTGTTTCAAACTGAATTGTTGCAGGAGGAACTCCAATAGCCCACCCTTTAACTTTAGCATTGTCTGCCTGAGTTTTAGTTTTATCTGGTTTTCTTCTATCTAAAGCACGCCTTTGTTGACGTTCATTAGAACGTTTTTCAATGTCTTTCAAATACTTAAATTGATTGTAAAATTTACCCATGTTTAGTTGGGCATTAAATGCCAATGTATTTGAATTCTGGATAGTATGACCTAAACTATCTGCTCCAATAGGTGCTCTTTGCCAATCAAAATCGCCATTGTATGATGTTGAAAGTGTAATAAAATCTAAATACGGGATTTTTGCAATAGGAATTTCGTAATTAAAACTAAACGAATGATGATAATTGGTGTTAATACCTCCTTCTCTAAAACTTTGATAAACGGTGTCTTTCCAATTTTGATACTCATCTTTATAATCTTTGTTAACTCGACCTTGAGCTGTTAACGGCTCGTTGATAGATGCCTTATTGGTGGCATTAAAGTTGAAAGTAAGTGCTTTAGTTAAATCAAATTTTAAGGCATACACCCTATTCCAATAGAAGTATTTTTGATAATATGTTGGCATCTCGAAAGCAAATCCAGTATTATTTCTTGCTCTTCGCTCGGAATACATCCTATCAACATCTGTTTGGAAGGTAAGTTGTTTTGGTGCTAAATAAAAATTAAAATCTTTAATAAAAGTAAATGCTTTTTTCTTGCCAATTTTTGAGTCGCTAAATGGCGTATAGTTTTTTGGATTATTACTAAAACCATAAGCTATACCTCCTTTGTAGTTTTTCTTAGTATCAAATTGGGTTTCTGCATTTCTCATGTAAGAATTTGAGTAGCCAAAATTGAAAGATAAGTTTGAAACATCATAAAAATGAGCTTTTGTTTGCCCTTTTGGTCTCAGCTTACGAACATTGGTAAAATTGATGCTTTTTCGTTTCATGTATTCTTCTGTTCTAAAACCTACAGAATCTCTATACTCTTGAGAAAAATCATTATTATCTAAAAGTTCATTTAGCAAAATATCTGGGTCAAGCGGATTGTATTTTGGAGTTATTTTACCCTCCGTTTGGCTAAAATACATCGGCAAACTAATCCCCACTTTTTCAGGAATAAATTTACCTAACTCAACACCTGTAGATAAATCATAACTTTTTTTGGTAACAATTTGACGTTCGTTTAACTTTTGCTGAATACTTCCAAAACCTGGTGTGGAGTAGCTTCCTGCCAAAGTTACATTTCCTAAATCTGCAATTTGAGCTGTCATACGTGCTTGTGCTGCCCAACCTCCTTCGTTATCAAAATCTGTCATTCTTAGCTCATTCACCCAAATTTCAGCACACTTTTCCAACCCATCATCACCTGGTCGGAGCGATGACTGTTTATTATTTCTAATACCAATCATAAATACTCTAACCTCAGCTAAGTTCGGATTACCTTTGACCTTTATCTTATTGTCACCATCTTCTTCTTCATAAGCTTTAATAATATTAACTCCCGATTGTGGGTCGGACATCAACTGATTCCGTTTCAACTTCAAATCAGTTAACTTCGTAAAAGTTAAATCTATATTATTGGCTTCAGGCCAAACAGAATATTGGTCGGATTCAATATCTTTATTGTAATATCCTGCAGGAGTAACTTTTAATGGAACTTCATATTCATAATAGTTGTTGTTGAAATCCGTTCCCATTCTTATAAAAACGGTTAAATCATTATCATTCAACGGTTTTGCAGGATTACTTTGTTCGGCATGGATAAACATTTTCATCTTTTTGTACCTACGGATGTCAATGTCCATAATCTTAAATCCTGCTCTAGCATCTCCATCTTTTAAGTTACAAACACTTAATGAAAGTGCTTGCTCATTTAATTGATTCAACCCTGTATTGTTACTTGTTGGATTAGGATTTATTTCTCTTAAAATTCCTGGAGGAATAACATAATTAACTGGTGTTTTACTACTATTTTCTTCAATATTAACTGCCGAAATTATAAAGGAAGTAGTATTATCATCTGTACCTATATAATCTCCTAAACTTAACAAACTACCATCGTATTTTCTCCATTCTCCCCGAACTAATTCTAATTGCGCAAAACGCAGAATTACCTTTTCATTAAATCCTTTCATAAACATTCTCATAAAACGAATGGACTTAAAATCCTGAATATTTCCAACCACTTTTTCAGGCTCTCGAATAGGAATTTTAAACTGATACCATCTAATGTTTCGAGTTTGTCCGTTAGGAGTTCGTACAGTAGTTTCGAGAACATTTGTTATGTAATTGTTACCTACATTATTTGGATTAACTTGTGACGGACTTAAGTTTACCACATATTGATAATAACTTTCTTTAAAATCAAGGTTATTATTTAGGTTGATATCCTCTACATTAGGTCGAGTTGTAGCCGATGTAGAATACGATTCTGTGTACTGTGCGGATGTAGGTGAGTTTCCCTCTGGTCCATTAAATTTTTTATATCGAGTAAGAATGTCTGTTCCTGCAGCATCAAAATCAGAACCTCTATAATGGTGGTAATTATCGGCAGAAGGGTCAGTACCAAATGCAGTACCAAAAAAAGCGGCTTCATCAGCATCATTGAAACCATCATAACCTACATCTTGAAATGGTCTAGTTGAAGGTGTATTATCAAAGGCATTAACCAATGCTTGTACTTTTGGCACTCTACCCCAAATAGTAGTATCAACTAAATTGGCATTTGCTCCTGTTGAATAATCAATAGCCGAAATTGGCAATCCATTTTCAAAACTTTTTCTAGAATCTTTTAAGATATCTTCTGATATATTACCCAAATTAAAATACAACTGCCCTCCACCATGAGCGGGGTTTCCATCTTCATCATTAAACGGGTCCATCACCCAAAACTGAATAAACTCGACATTCGATGATTCAAAATCGGTAGTTTCAATTCTTCTCATTACACCTCCCCAACGAGTAGTAGGGTTTACCAATGTTCCATCAGGAGCAATACCCGCTCCCAAAGAAGTACCATCATCAAAATTGTACGGACCTCTCTCATTAGGATAAAAAGCAAAATCTAAAATTGGCATATTGGTAATTATACCATTGGTTAAACTCTTATTAGGAAAAACCTCCGTTTGCAACACCTCTCTCATGTAGTGGTTCGACTGCATATTAGGGTTACTTTGGATGTGTGGAGGAGTTCTCGAATCATTTCTCCAAAACAAAGGGTCAATTACATACCAAGCAAATTTTGCTCTGTTAAACCCATAAGCAAGTGTATTTGATATTGGCCCATCACCTTCAGGAAACAAATCGGGTTGACCTTGTGGTGTACTAGCTAAGTTCCACATCGTAAAAGTTGATAAATCTATGGTTGATTGACTACCTTCAAAATCATCTAAATAAGCTGTACCTGCCTTGCTAATTGCCGAAGGATTACCTGGTAGCAAATGAGCAAACTCTCCCTCTATGGTTAATGTTGATTTTTCTTTGGTACTATAAATAGGAAGTTTATCTGCCCATCTTGTTAAAAAAGGAGCGTCAGTTGAATAGGTTAAATCAAAACCATAAATGGTATTATTTATTGGTTCATCACCCAAGTTAATTTTAGGAGTTAGTGGTCGCTCTGATAAATTTATTACCGTACCACCAATATTGAATTTCTCACTAATTCTATAATCCAACCTAGTTCCCATTAAGGTTTTAGTTTGAATATTAAACAACGACTGGCTTTCTAACGAAATTTTTATTGGTGTTCCTGACTGTAAAATACCATCATTAATAATTTTTACTCTACCTAAATTATAATCCACGGTATAATCAACATTTTCAGTCAAGGTAGCCCCTCCAGCAGTTACAACAACAGAACCTTGAGGAACATTTAATGCATTCAACGAAATATCGGCACTTGATGAAGATGAATATTTACCTTTTATTGTAAACCTGTTTTTATTTACATCTTGTTTTGCTAAAATTTGGGTAGTGGTATACAATGAATCAAACGCGTATTTATCGGCTGTTGCAGGATTAACAAATTTTGACCTTAAATGTGCCCCAAACGGTTCAAGAACTGGAAAATACACTCTACCAGTATTTGCATTAATGGTTATACCATTGATAAAGTCAAAAACCCCATCAGGGCTAGCCTGATTGTTATTGTTTAATCTATCCAAGTTCATTAACCCAATAATGGGTAAATCACTTAAATTATCTTCGGGAATAAATGGTATTTGAACCCCTGTTGCTGGATTTAAATAATCAATATTTAGAAAGAAATCGGTTGGAGAAATATTGTATGCCCCCAATGCATAAACGTTTTTCATCATTAAATCCCAAGTTGGTAAATTGGTATTTAAGATTGAAGCTTTTAACAACTTAACATAAAGTGCATCTTGCCCTGCAATACCATCTGTTGAAAATTCACCTACTTGATACACTTGTCCATCAAGGGTATACTGAAATGCAACACATAAAATTTGGTCTGGTTGTAAGGTTGAGTTTAAAGAGATATAACCCAACTGCGGGTTTAAAGTATATTCTGAAGGATTAAGCAACCTAGCATTTTCATATTTTTCAAAATCTGTTCCGTTTTCGAAATTTAAAAATTCCAATGCCTGACTAGATGACACAAATCCCCTGATAGAATCCTTATTAAAATATCCCGAATTTAGGTTATCATACAAATTATTTGCCGTATTGAATGGAAAATTGGTGTTTGGACTAATATTCGCATCAGTTACTAAAGCATCGTTATAGATGTTGTTTTGAGTAGCTTCTCCCAAATCCATAAACCCAATAATATTCTTGGTGTTTTCAATGGCGTTATTAATGTTCGATGTCCAAACCTCAACTTTTATAATATTTGCTCTAGAATTGATTACTGGTGGCGAAGACAAAAAACTTTCGTAGTTATCCCTAAAATAATGAGATAAAAAGTAATGTTTATTATCCTCATAATCTGAAGCAGGTTTTTCGTAAACTTGAATTTGAGCCCCTCCCTGAACATTAATTTCTTTTTTCTCACCACGTTCTTGGGAAAGAACACTGGTCACATATAGTCTTCCAAATTTTAATTCGGTTTTAACTCCAAAAAGCGTTTGACTACCCGTAATTAAGGAACCCTTTAAAGGAAGAGAAACGTTCCCTGCTTCAATTTTTTGAATAATCTCATCTTCATAACCAGTATATTCAATTTTCATTTGATTTTCAAAATCAAATGTAGCTTCGGTATTGTAACTTGTAGATAGCTTTAATTTTTCACCAATATTACCAACAACATTTAATTGAATTTTTTGATCAAAATTGAAAGTAGTAGTACTTCGTTGATTAGCAGGTAAAGCAGGGTTATCACGAGTAGAACGATTGAGCCCAAAGGTTAATTCAGCAGAACCTTGTGGTCTAATATCAATGGTGTTTCCTCCAAAAATTCTATCAAATGCTTTACCTTTTACAGTTAATGATGGTCTAAACCCTTTTGTTTGGTTGATATCATCAGCGGCAGCTTTTTCTCTCCAATAATTTTGAAGCGACTTTTTTGAATCATAGTTGATGTACTCCTCAAAATCCATGTAAGTAGGATATTTAACATATTTTCCTCCAACTTTTTCATAGTAATTATAATTCTCCGTTTCGGAATCATATTCAAAACCTTTTTCAACATTTGAAGGGTCATCTAAATATAGTCCGCCACTATTGTTTTCATCAGGATTCCCTACCCCATCTTTAAATGGAAATGGCAATTCTATTTCTGGGCTATCCAAAGGATTTTCCATGTTATATGCCAACATATTGTTGTGAGGAACAGCATTTGACAAACTAGGGTTTGCTAAATAGTTAACAAGGGTTATCAAAACTGATAACCCCACAATTAATAAAATATTATTATATGTTTTTTTACTATTTATCAAAACTAAACGTTAGCTAATTAAAGACTTTTTAAGGTTCGTTTAATCAACTCTTCTACTGTTAAACTTGGTGTTTCTGCCATAATTTTAGTCAATGCTTTCTCAGCTGGCATTTTTGAAAAACCCAACATAACAAGTGCACTTAACGCTTCTTCCTTGATAGTATTGTTTGATGAAGCTGAAAAAATTTCATTACCGTCAGAAGATTTCCCAATCTTATCTCTTAAATCAATTATAATTCGCTCTGCAGATTTTAAGCCAATGCCTTTAACACTTTTTAGCACATTAACATTTCCAGAAATAATTGCAGCTTTTGTTTCGTCGGGTGAAAGTGATGAAAGAATCATCATTGCAGTACTCGAACCAACACCTGAAACTGAGATTAATTGTCGAAACAATTCTCTCTCACTTTTTTCTTTAAATCCATACAATAAATGGGCATCTTCGCGCACTACAAAGTGCGTAAAAAGTAAACAACTTTCATCGTTTCCAATTTTTGAAAATGTATTTAACGAAATGTGAAGTTGGTATCCGACACCACCACAATCTATCACCACATAAGTTGGTGTTTTTTCTATTAATTTACCTTTTATTTGAGCTATCATAATTTATTTTCGTGTTTGAACATCAGCAACAGCAATAGTTACCATGTTTACAATTTCTCGAACCGAACTACCTAATTGAAGAATATGAACAGGTTTTTTCATACCCAACAAAATTGGACCGATGGTTTCAAAATTTGCCATTTCTTGCATTAATTTATAAGCAATATTTCCAGATGATAAGTTTGGGAATATCAATGTATTGGTATTCTTTTTTGATAAATCTGAGAAAGGGAAAATCTCATCTCTTAACTCCGTATTTAATGCAAAATTGGCTTGAATTTCTCCATCAACAATCAGTTCTGGATGTTGCTCATGTAAAATTTTAGCAGCTTCTCTCATTTTTATTGCGTCTTTTTCTTCTGAAGATCCAAAATTTGAATACGACAATAATGCAACTCGCGGAACGATATTTAACCTTTTCACCATTTTTGCAGTTAACAGTGTAATATCAACAATATCCTGAACTGTAGGATCGACATTTACGGTTGTATCAGCAAAAAAGAATGGACCTTGTTTGGTAAACATGATATACATTCCTGCAATTTTACTTGTAGTATCATCTTTACCAATAACTTGCAACGCCGGACGAATGGTGTTTCTATAATTTCTTGTCAATCCAGAAATTAATGCATCGGCATCACCAAATTCAACCATACATGAACCGAAATAATTTCTACTTCGCACCATGTCGCGTGCTTCCATTAAAGTAACTCCTCTACGTTTTCTTTTTTCAAATAGCATTTGAGCATACTTGGTTTTTCTTGCCTGTTCTTTTGAACTTCTTGGATCGATGATTGTTAAGCCTTCAATATCTAAACTAAATTCTTTTGCTATCTCCTCAATTTTTTTAAGCTTACCTAATAAAATCGGTTTTGCAATACCTTCATCATGTACTATTGTTGCAGCTTTTAAGGTTTTATAGTTATCTGCCTCAGCAAACACCACTCGTTTAGGACTTCTTTTTGCTTTTTGGGTAATGTTTTTAAGCAACTTGTTATCTAATCCAAGTCGTTTAGCCAGTTGCTCTTTATATTCGTTCCAATCTTTAATAATAAACTGAGCAACACCTGAGTCGATTGCAGCTTTTGCAACTGCTGGAGCAATAGAGGTTAATAATCTTGGGTCTAAAGGTTTGGGTATAATAAAATCTTTACCAAATACAATATTTTTTTCAGAATAAGCTTCGTTAACTTCTTCCGGAACAGTTTCTTTAGCCAAAGCAGCAATTGCTTTTACTGCTGCAAGTTTCATTTCCTCATTAATACAGGTAGCTCTTACATCTAAAGCTCCTCTAAAAATAAACGGAAATCCTAAAACATTATTAACCTGATTAGGGTAATCTGAACGTCCAGTTGCAATAATAATATCTTTTCTAGCTGCTACTGCATCTTTGTACGGAATTTCTGGATCAGGATTAGCTAATGCAAAAACAATAGGGTTAGCAGCCATAGACTGAACCATTTTTTTAGTTAATATTCCTCCTTTTGAAAGCCCTAAAAACATGTCTGCATCTTTCATTGCCTCTTCCAAGGTATTCAAATCACGTTTGGTTGCAAACTGTTTTTTGGATTCTGCTAAATTCTTTCTATCAGCTCTAATTACACCGTCGCTATCCAACATCACAATATTTTTAGGGTTAACTCCTAAAGTAATGTATAGTTTTGTACATGAAACAGCTGATGCTCCTGCTCCACTTACTACCAATTTTATATCGCCTATTTTTTTACCTGCTAAATCTATTGCATTTAAAAGAGCTGCAGAAGAAATAATTGCTGTTCCATGTTGGTCATCGTGCATCAAAGGAATGTTTAATTCTTCTTTTAACCTACGCTCAATTTCAAAACATTCTGGAGCCTTTATATCTTCTAAATTAATGCCACCAAATGTTGGCGCTATTGCCTTAACCGTATTCACAAACAAATCAACATCAGAAGCATCTACTTCTATATCAAAAACATCAATGTCAGCAAATATTTTAAACAACAACCCCTTCCCTTCCATCACTGGTTTTGATGCCAAAGCACCTATATCACCTAAGCCAAGCACTGCCGTACCATTTGAAATTACAGCAACTAAGTTCCCTTTAGCAGTATATTTATATACATCTTCTGGATTGGCTGCAATTTCTAAACAGGGAACAGCCACCCCTGGAGAGTACGCCAACGACAAATCTCTTTGCGAACTATATGGCTTTGTTGGTATAACTTCAATTTTACCAGGTTTACCTTGCGCGTGATACTCTAAAGCATCTATTTCTTTTCTACTTTTCCCCATGTTTTTATTAATTTCTCGAACCCGTAAAAGTAATAATATTCTGATGAATGAAAAACTTGATTTTTCAATTAATATTTGACTATATTTATGTCGAATTTTAACTCTCGTATGCAAAAAATTGTAGTGTTTTCTGGAGCAGGAATAAGTGCTGAAAGTGGCTTAAAAACGTTTAGAGACTCCGATGGTCTTTGGGAAAATTACAAGATTGAAGAAGTTGCAACACCAGAAGCATGGGAAGCCAACCCTTCATTAGTGTTAGAATTTTACAACATGCGCAGAAAACAACTGCTGGAGGCTCAACCAAATCCTGCACATTATTCTATCCCATTACTTGAAAAAAAATTTGAAGTTAGCTTAATTACGCAAAACATCGACGACTTGCACGAACGAGCGGGCTCTAAAAATGTTTTACATCTTCATGGCGAACTTTTAAAATCAAGAAGTACAAAAACAGAAAAAACTTATTCCATAAAAGGCGACCAACTCAATTTAGGTGATTTATGTGAGAATGGACATCAATTACGTCCAGATGTAGTTTGGTTTGGCGAACATGTACCAAACATGGATAAGGCTGCCAACATTTGTGACCATGCCGATATTTTAATTGTAATAGGAACATCATTAAACGTATATCCAGCTGCAAATTTGGTGGATTGTGTTCCCAACAATTGCTTAATTTATTTAATCGACCCAAAAGAAGTTTCTATTTGGAAACGTAAAAATTTAATTCACATTAAGAAAAAAGCTACCGAAGGACTTCCTCAATTAATTAAAGAACTCTTAGCGGAATAACAGTTTAATTTTTGGTTAATTTTACTACATGAAAAAGCTACTGTTTTCAGTTTTATTTTTTTGTGTTTTCTCCACCTTTTATGCTCAGGTTTTTAAAGTTGGGACTATTGCAGGATTGAGTGGCTCGCAAGTTGAAGGCGATGGTTATGGAGGATATAATAAACTTGGTTTTATTTTAGGTGGATTTACCAACGTATCCATTTCCGAAAAATTCTCTACACAATTGGAAATGTACTACATCAACAAAGGCAGTCAGAGAAACCCTAACACCAGCCAAGGTGATGTCGACGAATTTCATTTAAACATCAACTACATTGAAATGCCTTTAGCCATTCGCTACCATTACAAATCATTTTTGTTTGAAACTGGTGTATATTACAGTGTTTTTCTAAACTACACCATGAGTGATGAATTCGGCACAAGAGATGACCAGCCTTTTCCTTTTAAATCGTATGATTTTGGTGCTTTTGTGGGATTTCATTATAAATTAAACGACCATTATAGTTGTAATTTACGTTCGAAAAATTCGGTTCTACCCATTCGTGATTTTCAAAATCTTGACCAACAAATTGGTATTTTAAACCAACTATTTAATCGTGGTTGGTACAATTTAGATTTAAATTTCACTTTAAGTTATCAATTTAACAAATAAAGCATGAAAAGAAAAATTGTAATAGCCATAACGGGTGCATCGGGTAGTATTTATGCTAAATTGTTGTTGGATTTTTTAAGCACCCTTCGACAAGCTCAGGATGACAATATGCTTGAAGTTGGTGTAGTTATGAGCGATAATGCCAAAATGGTTTGGAAACACGAATTAGACAATGAAGCTTACCGCAATTATAATTTTCAGTTTTATGATAAAATGAATTTTAATGCACCTTTTGCTTCTGGCTCTGCAAGGTTCGACACCATGATTATTGTTCCATGCTCGATGGGAACAATGGGCAGAATTGCTAGTGGAATCTCTAACGACTTAACCACTCGTGCTACTGATGTAATTTTAAAGGAAAGACGAAAATTGATTCTGGTTGCTCGTGAAATGCCTTACAATTTAATTCACCTCAACAACATGAAAACCATAACTGAAGCTGGCGGAATTATTTGCCCAGCAACACCAAGTTTTTATAGCAAGCCAAAAACCATTGAAGAAGTTGCTAAAACGGTTGTTGACCGTGTAATTGATTTAATGGGATTAGAAAACGAAAGTTATCGTTGGGGAAACTAGTCACTAATCAAAAATCTGACATTCCTTTTCAACCCTTCAAATTTGGTTCGTTTTACTGGCGATTTTTTAAAGATTTCATTAAAAATATCTGCGGTTAATTCTGTCCATTCTTTTTTAGAATAATTCAATAAGTTGTGATTAGGACTAAACAATTTTTCTTGTGTCGGCTCAGAAAACCGATTCCAAGGGCAAACATCTTGGCAAATATCACATCCAAACATCCAATCATCAAATTTTCCTTTTACCACATTGGGAATGATTTCATTTTTCAATTCAATGGTAAAATACGAAATGCACTTGCTGCCATCCACCACTTTATTGGGTAAAATTGCCTCGGTTGGGCAAGCTTCCACACAAGCATTACAAGTACCACAATAGTCTTTTATTGGCCCATCAGCATCCAATTCAACATCTAAAATAATTTCAGCCAAAAAGAAAAAAGAACCTTTTTTGGGGCTAATTAACATGGAGTTTTTACCTATCCAACCCAAACCACTTTTTTTAGCCCAAGCCCTATCTAAAACTGGTGCAGAATCAGTAAATATTCGAGCATTTATTTCTCCAATCTCATCAATTAAAAATTGAGTCAATTCTTTTAGTTTATTTTTGATAACATGGTGGTAATCTTCACCGTAAGCATATTTCGAAATCTTAAACGAATCTTCACACTGAAGCTCTTTAGGATAATAGTTATACATGAGCGAAATCACTGATTTTGAACCTTCAACCAATAAAGTTGGGTCTAATCGCTTATCAAAATAGTTCTCCATGTATTGCATTTCTCCATGCATATTTTGTTTCAACCAACTTTCCAATCGAGGAGCCTCTTCTTCTAAAAATTCAGCTTTTGAAATTCCACAGAACGAAAAACCCAAACGACTTGCTTCAGCCTTAATTTGTTGAGTTATATTAATTTTTTTTGAATTCATTATTTTTTTAAGAAACTTATGAAAACACACCCCTAACCCTTCTCAAGAGGGGAAAGCAATTAATTTTTAGAAAAAAAGGTTTGTAGGGCTTTCAATGTTTTGGTTTTTGCTTCTATAAAACCAACATGTCCAACTTCTTCAAGCAACAAGCAAGAACCTTTTTCAGGTAATTCCGCTTGTTCAACTAAGGTTTGATAGGGTAAGATATTATCTTCTTTACCAATAATATAAAATACTGGATAAGGGGCAAAATTCAAAATTATTTCCCTATCCATTCTGTTTTTCATGCCCTCTAAAGCTGCTACTATTCCTTGTAATGAAGTGTTTAATGCTATGGTTTTTATTTGATTAATTTCTTCCTCGTAGTGCTGGTTTTTGGTGTAAAACAGGTTCGGAATGGCTTCATTGATAAACAAATTTTTGTTTTGCTTCACCACTTTTATTGCTCTATCGCGGTCCTTTTGTTTTTCCTCACTATCGCCACGAGCGGTAGAATGAAACATACACAAACCTTTAATATTGTCCGGAAATTCTTCTGCCATGGCTAAACTCACATAACCACCTAAAGAGTGTCCAACTAAAAAAAACTTTCTGATTTTTAATTTTCGTAAAACGAAATAAACCGCTTCTGCCATTTCTTCCATGGTATGGATGTAACTCAAACACTCGGTTTTTCCATGTCCCAACAAATCGACAGTTATTACCCTATATTTTTTTGAGAGTTGAGATGAAAAATCTTTCCAAATGCTTTTATCTTCCAAAAAACCATGTAGCAACACTATAGCTGTACCTTTTCCTTCTTCGGTATAACTAACCTGTATATTTTTAAAAACTAGTGATTTTTCAACAAAAGTATCCAACCTCTAATGTATTTTATGAGTTCATCAAAGCTTCAATTTCGTCAGCTTCAAGCGGAATGTTTTTCATCAAATCAACAGGACCATTGTTGGTAATCAAAATATCATTTTCCAATCTAATCCCTAAATTTTCTTCACGAATATAAATACCTGGCTCAACGGTCAACACCATTCCTGCTTCAAAAGGTCTGTTTCTTTCTTCTACATCATGTACATCTAAACCCATGTGATGCGATGTTCCATGCATAAAATATTTCTTATACAAGGGATTTTTAGGATCTTGTTTTGCCACCTCGTTTTTATCTAACAAGCCTAAACCTATCAATTCAGCTTCCATTATTTGTCCCACTTTTGTGTGGTATTCGTCGTGCAAAGTTCCAGGTACAAGCATTGCTGTGGCAGCTTTCATCACTCTTAAAACCGCATTATAAACTTCTTTTTGTCGTGGAGTAAACTTACCGCTTACCGGAATACAACGCGTTAAATCTGAAGCATAATTCCCGTATTCAGCACCTACATCCAACAAAATAACATCGCCAGCTTTACACTCCTTATTATTTTCAACATAATGCAATACACAAGCATTAAACCCAGACGCAATAATTGGTTCGTAAGCAAAACCACGAGAACGATTCATTAAAAATTCGTGAGCCAATTCTGCCTCAATTTCGTACTCCATTACTCCTGGTTTGATAAACTTTAACAATCTCCTAATTCCTTTTTCCGTAATGTTACACGCATGTTGAATAGAATCAATTTCTAATTGAGACTTAATTGGACGAAGATTTCTCATAATTGGAGCCAACCTTTCGTATTCGTGCAAAGGATATTTTTCTTTACAGGTTTTTCTAAATCTGTCATCACGAGTTTCAACAGTTGTTACTGCTCTTAAATGTTCGTTTTGGTTTAAATAAACATGTTCAGATTCAGTCATTACAGCATGGAAAATTTGATCAAACTGCGAAGTCCAATACACCGTTTCAATACCCGATTGTTCAGTAGCTTGTTCTTTTGTCAACTTAGCACCTTCCCAAATGGCTATCAATTCGCTTGTTTCTTTCACAAACAATATTTCGCGATGCTTTGGATTTGATACATTTGGAGCAATTAATAAAATAGACTCTTCTTGGTCGATACCCGATAAATACAACAAATCGTTGTTTTGACGAAACGGCATTGAACCATCTGCATTAGTTGGCATAATATCGTTAGAGTTAAAAATTGCAACCGAATTCGGTTTTAAGTGTTTTACAAAATTTGCTCTATTGTTAATGTATAACGATTTGTTGATTGGAGTGTATTTCATCTTTTTATATTTTGTTGCTCAAAGGTAATTATTTGAGTCCGTTATTTTTATTTGTTTAAAATCATTTGTTCTATTGCTTCAATCCAAATCGGACTTTCGTTTAAACTTTCAACCAATTGCCAATTTTCTCCACCATTTTCATGGAAAATTTCTTTAAACTCCTCGCCTACTTCAATAGTTGTTTCTAAACAATCGGCAATAAACGACGGAGAAAACGCCAACACATTTTTAACACCATTTTTAGGATATTCGGCAGTCACGACATCCGAATAAGGTTTAAGCCATGGGTCGCGGGCACGAGTTTCTAATCTTGATTGAAAAGCAACATCGTATTCGTTTTCTTTTAAATTCATTGCTTTGGCAATTAAACGAGATGTTTCGTAACATTGAGCACGATAACAAAGTCTGTTTTTATCGCTATACACCGCACAACATTTTTCGTTTAACTCACAATAGCCGTTTTCACAATCTTTAATAATATGTCGTTCCGGTATACCGTGATAACTGAACAAAACCTTTTGATACTTACCTGTTAACCAATGCTTATTTCCGTTTGCAGCAAAAGCCTCAATAAATTTAGGATTACTAACAAAAGTTTCTACCATTCTTACTTTTGGATGATAGTTAAGTTCACCAAAAACAGCCTCTACTTTTTTAATGCTCGACAACGTAGATGAAGACGCATGTTGTGGATACATGGGAATGACTACTAAATCAGTAATATTATTTTTTTTAAATTGTTCCAAAACACTTTTTATAGAAGGATTTTGATAACGCATCGCCAACTTCACAAAATAATCGTTTCCCATTTTTTGTTGTACCAATTCTTCCACTTTTTTACCGTAATACAACAACGGAGAGCCTTTCTCTGTCCAAAGTTCTTGATAAATTTTAGCCGATTTAGGACCTCTAAATGGTGCTATAATTAGATTTACCAATACCCATCGAGTAACAAATGGCAAATCAATCACGTAGCCATCCATTAAAAACTCTCTCAAATATTTTCTTACATCTTTAACAGAAGGACTATCAGGCGTACCTAGATTTACCAACAAAACTCCTTTTTTTTCCATGCTCCAAAATTACTGATTATGCAAAACCAATTAAAAGATTATTGTAATTTAGTTTTTTAAAGAAATCAACATGGATTATTTTTACTTAAAAGCACTTCACATCATTTTTGTAGTTACTTGGTTTGCTGGTTTATTTTACATTGTTCGCCTATTTATATATCATGTTGAAGCTGAAGATGAAGACGAAAATGCTAAAGCCATTTTACAGCGACAGTACAAAATAATGAGTAAAAGATTGTGGTACGGCATTACATGGCCATCAGCAATACTAACCTTAATTTTTGCTTCTTGGTTGTTGTTCGGCACACCTCAAGGTCAAGGTTTTTTACTATCTCCATGGATGCACATAAAATTAACTTTTGTGGTAGCTTTATATGTTTACCACTTTGCTTGTCATCGTATTTATAGCCAACTGCAAAAAAACGAAGTCAAGTATTCATCTTTTAAACTACGTATTTGGAACGAAGTAGCCACCATATTGCTTTTCGCTATTGTATTTTTAGTGGTGCTTAAAAATGAAATTGGTTGGTTCTGGGGTATTTTAGGATTAATTGTTTTCTCTATTTTATTAATGATTGGAATAAAAATCTACAAAAAGAATAGAGAAAAAAAGAATCTGAATTAGTATTCTAAAATAAGCATTCCTAAATACATTATTATCATTGTGCCATCAACAAAGCCAGAAAAAAACAATTCGGCTCTACGATGCGAAGTAAAAGCGATAATAAATCCTGAAAGAAAAATTGTTACTCCTGTAGCAATAAGTTGAGATAAGTTTAACTGTCCTAAATAGGCATATTGAATCCATTTTAGAGCAAACACCAAAACCAATAAACCATGCGACAAGGTAATGGTGTTTTTAATACCTATATATGATGGTATTGTTTTTATATTAGATTCCATATCGTACCTTAAATCGCGCACATCAAAAGGCAAGGTAATCGCTAAAATAAAAAGAAACTGTTCCAACAATAACATCAAAAAAGAGCTATTAGTTAAGCCCTCAAATCCACTAAAATTTACTACAGGAATGGCGACCATAACTACCGACCAAACAATTGAAATCACAAATATTTTGGCAAAAGGCAAATCTCGAATGGCTTTTTTTTGTGGAAAAACTGGAATAACATATAACACAGAAAACAATGCCAATGGAATAATTAATAAAAACACATTCAAACTTAGTTGAAACAAAAAATAAATACTCAAAATCAACGACAAGACGGATGCAAAAAACAATCGTTTTCTGTTACGAATAATCCAGCCTAACCTTATACCAATAAGTTTACCTAATAATTCAACACTTCTTAACCTATAAATACGCTGAAAATTGTAAGTAAAAAATGTAGAACAAAAAATAAGTGCTAAAACATTAAACGATTCTGCTTGTGGAATTTGAAGTATTAGAAAAGTTTGGTGAGCTAACAAGGTTATACAAAGCGAAACAAATAAATTGCTGTAAACGATACTTCTTATTAAAAAAATTAATGACCTCAATGGAATGAAATTAATTAGAATTTCCGTTCACTAAAAAACTAATTAAAAATCCTGCTCCCATACCCAAAAAACTACTTTTAAGTGCATTTTGAGTACGCTTGCTTCGAGCTACACGTTCGTGCCCACGTAAATATTCGTCCTCTTTTAAGAATTGCAAATCAGACAACCTTTTTTGTTTTACTGATGTTGAGAAAGGCAATGTAAAGGTAGTATAAATTAATGGCGCAGCTGCATATATAAACGCTTGTTCCTTATGCATAAAATAGCCTGCAACACCTCCTGCCGCAAACCCCATTGCATTCGAAAATCTTGAATGGTATGATTTGTACGCATCCTTTTCGCCATAAACAAACATTCTCATGTCTTGTTCTTTTAAAAAATTACCCTCTAAAGTATCATATTTATAAGTAAGCGTTTCTTTATTATTTTTATGGTAAGAAAACACCCTGTAGTTGTCTATAACCATTTCTTTACCTTTAAGGTCTTTAAAGGTAATTTCATAATTAGTAACATTAAGTATTTCTCCTTTTAATTCCTTACCATTTAGAAACAACAATTCATCTTGAGCAAAAGAACTCTTTGCACAAATCATTGCTACTAATACAAAAATGATATAATACCTCTCCCTCATTAACTATACTTAAACGATGATAAACCTTTAAAGGTTGTGAACAAAAGTAAATAATATAGTTAGAAACCGCAATTACACGATTTAGAAAAATGGATTTTAGTGGTTGGAAGCAATTCCTTAATTTTTTTATGCTCGGCATCACTCATCATTATCACGCGCATGTCTATCTCTTTGAGTGTTTCTTGTAGTTGACTAATTTCTTCGGGAAACGAGGCTAAGTTCGAGCCCCAAACATCCAAATATTTCAACTCTTTTAGCTTACCAATTTCAGCAGGTAAGGTAGAAATTTCAGTTTGATTTGCACTAAACTCTTTCAAGTATATCAAATCCCCTATTTCGGCAGGTACAGCATCAATTTTATTGTCGGATATATTCAGGTTCTGTAAAAACTTAAACTTAACAATTAAGGATGGAAAATGTTTTAGTTTGTTTTTACTAACATCTAAGGTTTGTAGATTTTTAAATTGTGTTATGCTCTCAGGCAAATCAACCAACTTTTGTCGTTTTAAATCAAGTCGATAAACAGTTAAGGGGTCTTTTTTTAAGGCTTGCTCTAACGTTAACTCAGGTATGGTATCAAGCGATTTGTAATCAAAAACCTGCGACTGAGCATGGATTGAACAAACCAACACGAAGATGATGCTAAGAAAATAGTTGTTGTACTTTTTGTTTGTCATTATTTAATTGTTGTTGTAATTCGGATAACTCGTTAAATTTAATCTCGTTTCTTATCTTCTCAAAAAACTCTATACGAATAGGTTTATTGTAAATCTGTTCGTTAAAATTAAAGATATTTACTTCAATGGTTTCTTCTTCTCCATTTAACGTAGGTCTATTACCTACATTTAACATGCCTGTAAAACTTTGTTGTTCGATATTAACTTTAACTGCATAAACACCGTTACCAGGAATCAACTTATAAGCTTCGTCAACTTTTATGTTTGCAGTTGGAAACCCTAATTCTCTTCCTATCTTATCACCATCAACAACTGTTCCATTAATAAAATAAGGATACCCTAAAAATTGATTTGCCGCCCTAATTTCACCTATTAATAAAGAGTTGCGAATCTTTGTAGAACTGATGTTAATCTGTTGTATTTCCTGCGCTGGAATTTCTTCCACTTCAAAGCCATAAAGTGGTCCATACTCTTTTAAGTGCTGAAAAGAACCTTCTCGATTTTTACCAAAATGATGGTCATATCCAATAACCAATCGTTTGGTATTCAGTTTATTTACTAAAATATCCCGAACAAAATCAAGCGAAGTAATTCTTGAAAACTCCATCGAAAATGGGTGAATAATTAAATGGTCGATTCCAGAATCTTTTAAGAGTTCAATTCGTTCATCAATGGTATTTAATAACTTTAAATCATTGCTTTCTGGGTACAACACCATTCGAGGATGAGGAAAAAAAGTTAAAATAACCGATTCTCCACTTATTTTTTTTGCGGCAGAAACAACCTGCTCAATTATTTTTTTATGTCCCAAATGAACCCCATCAAAAGTACCTGTAGTTATCACTACATTTTTTTTTGACGAAAACTCATTAATATGACGGTAAACATTCATTAAATCAGACTGTAATTTTGGGTTTTTTCTGTACCAAATTCGACTGCAAATATCACTATTAAAATGATTTTAATTTTATAAAAATAATATTATTCATTATGCTTTAGTAATTAAATAAAATATTTTACTTTTGCAGCCAATTTAAAACAGACATTAACACATTAAAATATATATACAAATGTCAACAACACACGGTAAAATAACTCAAATCATCGGACCAGTTATCGACGTAAGTTTTGAGAACGGACAAACTCTTCCAAACATCTTAGATTCATTAGTAATTACTAAAGAGAATGGTCAAAAAATCATTCTTGAATGTCAGAAACACGTAGGAGAAAACACTATTAGAACTATTGCAATGGATGCAAGTGATGGTTTAAGAAGAGGAATGGAAGTAGTTGCAACTGGTGCTCCTATTATTATGCCTATTGGCGAAAAAATTAGAGGAAGATTATTTAACGTAGTTGGAGAAGCTATTGACGGTATAGGGGTTGTTGACAAAGCAAATGGTTTACCCATTCACAGAGAACCACCTAAATTTGAAGATTTATCAACTTCTACCGAAGTTTTATTTACAGGTATTAAAGTAATCGATTTAATTGAGCCTTATTCAAAAGGTGGTAAAATTGGTTTATTTGGTGGTGCTGGTGTTGGTAAAACTGTATTAATCATGGAGTTAATCAACAACATTGCTAAAGGTCACTCAGGTTTATCTGTATTTGCTGGGGTTGGTGAAAGAACTAGAGAAGGAAACGATTTATTAAGAGAGATGATTGAATCTGGCGTAATTAAATACGGCGAAGAATTCAAACATTCTATGGAAAAAGGCGGATGGGATTTGTCTAAAGTAGATAAAGCTGGAATGGAAGAATCAATGGCAACATTAGTTTTTGGTCAAATGAATGAGCCTCCAGGTGCAAGAGCAAGGGTTGCTTTATCTGGTTTAACCTTAGCTGAATATTTTAGAGATGGTGATGGCGACGGAAAAGGAAAAGATATCCTATTCTTTATCGACAACATTTTTAGATTTACACAAGCAGGTTCTGAGGTATCGGCTTTATTAGGTCGTATGCCATCTGCGGTAGGTTACCAACCAACTTTAGCGTCTGAAATGGGTGCGATGCAAGAGCGTATTACTTCAACTAAATCAGGTTCTATTACGTCGGTACAAGCAGTTTACGTACCTGCGGATGATTTAACTGACCCTGCTCCTGCTACAACTTTTGCTCACTTAGATGCTACTACAGTACTTTCTCGTAAAATTGCTGAGTTAGGTATTTACCCAGCTGTTGACCCGTTAGATTCTACTTCTAGAATTTTAACTGCTGATATTGTTGGTAAAGAACACTATGAAACAGCTCAACGAGTTAAAGAAACTTTACAACGATACAAACAATTACAAGATATTATTGCTATTTTGGGTATGGACGAATTATCGGAAGATGATAAATTGGTGGTTCACAGAGCTAGACGTGTACAACGTTTCTTGTCACAACCATTCCACGTAGCAGAACAATTTACAGGTTTAAAAGGAGTATTGGTTTCTATTGAAGATACAATCAAAGGATTTAACATGATTTTAGATGGTAAAGTAGATGAATATCCTGAAGCTGCATTTAACCTTGTAGGTTCTATTGAAGAAGCTATTGAAAAAGGTAAAAAAATGTTGGCTGAAGTATAGAAAGCTGGAAGTCCGAAGGCAGAAGTAATCAATGACAAATAACTAAAAAGATGCACTTAGAAATTATTACCCCAGAAAAAAACATCTACTCAGGCGAAGTTAGCTTAGTTAACTTACCAGGTTCTGATGGCTCGTTTGGTATTTTAGAAAACCATGCTCCAATTATCTCTACATTAAAAGCAGGTACTATTAAAGTTGTGCAAAACGACAAAGAATTGTTTTTTGATGTGAAAGGTGGCGTTATTGAAATGAGCAATAACAAAATCATTGTTTTAGCTGAGTAATTATTCTAGACAATAAATATATAAAAGGCTATCGAAATCGATAGCCTTTTGTTTTTAAACCAATTTCTTGCTTAATTTTACAATAAAAATAACCCATGGAACAAACAAAATCGCCATATACTTTTTACGCTGAAATGACCCCAAACCCAAACACCATGAAATTTGTTTCTAACAGATGGTTGGTGTTAAACGGTAAGTCTTACGAATTTTTGGCTACTCAACGAATCGGAAGCCCTTCTCCTTTGGCTGAGAAACTATTCAATTTTCCTTTTGTGAATGGCGTATTTATTTCAGCCAACTATGTAACCATTACCAAAAGCGACGCAATTGAATGGCAAGACATTATGATGGAATTGCGTGATTTTATTAGTGGCTTTATGAACACAGAAAATGCTGTTGCCATTAACCAAGATTTTTTAGACCAAGAAACTACCGAGGATACTCAACCAACAGGAAACAAAGCAAGTGAAAACATTTCTAGTAAAGATTTGAGCGATTTTGAACTTAAAATTGTAGAAATTTTAGAAGAATACATTAAACCAGCTGTTGAAAATGATGGCGGAGCAATAGAGTTCGACTCGTATGTTGATGGTGTGGTAAAAGTAATTTTAAAAGGTTCTTGCAGTGGTTGTCCTTCATCTACGGTTACACTTAAACATGGTATCGAATCGTTGCTAAAAAGCATGTTACCTGAAGTAAAAGAAGTTGTTGCACTTAACGGCTAATACATAAAATGGAATTATTTTTATCGCTCGATACTTGGATTGCGTTATTAACCCTAACATTTTTAGAAATTGTTTTAGGAATAGACAACATTATATTTATCTCTATAGTTGCGGGTAAACTACCTAAAGAAGACCAGCCAAAAGCTCGTATAATTGGTTTATCATTAGCTTTAGTGGTTCGAATTATTTTGCTTTTGGGAATTTCGTGGCTAATAGGTTTAACCGACCCCGTTTTAACCATTTACGACTTTAAACTAAGTTGGAGAGATATTATTTTAGCTGTAGGCGGATTGTTTTTAATTGCAAAAAGCACCTCCGAAATACACCACAAAATGGAAGGCGACGAGCACGAAATGGAAGTGAAAAAACCTAAAGCATTTAGTAATGCCATTGTTCAAATTGTTTTATTAGACATCATTTTCTCGTTCGATTCTATATTAACTGCTGTGGGTTTAACCGACGAAATTGTTTTAATGATTATTGCTGTTTTCTTATCCATTATAGTAATGATGCTTTTTGCTAAAGCCATTAGCGATTTTGTAAACAAACACCAAACCTTACAAATATTGGCACTTTCGTTTTTAATATTAATTGGTTTTATGTTGGTAGTTGAAGCGGTTCATACCCATGTACCAAAAGGCTACATTTATTTTGCAGTGTTCTTCTCGTTAGTGGTAGAAGTAATTAACATTAGAGCTAGGAAAAAATCGAAGTAGTTTTAAAACATTTTTGATTAGATTTGATAGTAATATATACTTCAGTAGTATTAGAATGAATCAAAAAGGAATTATACATATCATTCTATTTCTATTTATTACTCTAGGGTTACATGTTCTGTTGGGCATACTAAATTGGCCAGGCAAACATACTGTACTAATATTGATTCCATTTTTATTCGGATTTTATCATCTTATTAAATGTATTATTTACATAGCAAAATCTGAATATAAAACCGCAATATACTCAATCATAATATCCCTACTTTTTATCTTAATTACATTAAAAATATCATATGTATATTACAATGTATTAATAAATATTTTCCTAATCATTTCTGGAGTAATTAGCTATTTAAACCCTGTAAAAAATGATGTCGGGGAAAAAATTAAAACAACTAGTATTTTTCTTATAATAATTAATTTCGGTTTATTATTAACTCCAGACAGTACAATTTTAAAATATTTTAACGATAATAATAGAACATGGACTCCTAATATTACATGGGAATTTTTTAAAGGTAAGCCAGATAATAATTCTCCTTATAGTGCCTTAATATCTACAGATTATAGATGGAAAACAAATAAATTATTCAATTACCCTCCAGCGATTCTTTTAGCGGTTGTTATCCCTGATAGCTCTTGGAAAAAGAGTTCTAATACTATTTATGATTATTTATTATTAGAGCACGAACAAGGTCATTTTAATTTAAAAGAAGCATTTAAAAGAGAAGCCGTCGATAGCATTAATAGAGAATGGGGAGAGGGTCCTGAGAAGATAGAGAAGATATTAGAGTATTTTTTTAAAATGGAGAGTGTTTTTCAACAACAATATGATTCAATGACTATTCACGGTTCCGACACCATTGCACAACGAAAATGGAATACAATAATAGAAATTAAAATGAATAAATAAAATACCACACAACCATCAGCCTTTGTTTGTATCCTTACAAACAAACCAACTATCGTTTGTGAGGACGCAAACGGAGGCAATGACATTAACTAAAAACAAGATATTTAACAATAACCCTATTTATTTTAAATCAATGAATTGTTGCTGCTTCGCGGTCAACTTCATTTTTCTATCCCGAAAAAAATCGGAATTAGTAGGAATGAAAAGTTCTAGATTCCTGCCTACGCAGGAATGACGCAGAGGGTTCAAAAAAATCATTACTTCCCAAAAAGCTCCTCCATTTTTTGTAAAATGTTTTCAGCAAAATAAACTGGCCCACAAATGTGGCATTTATCTACTTGGTAAAATTGTTTGGGTTGGTTAGCTAATTCAAATAGCTCTTCTCCCATATGGTAAGGAATAATTTCGTCGTGCGTACTGTGTATAATCAACACTGGTTTTTTAAACTGTTGTATGGCTTTTTTAGCACTGTATTTTTCTGCTATAAGCAAACGAGCAATAAAACCAGCCGAGTTTGCTCCAATATCTTGGTGCGAGGTAAACGCACCTTCTACAATTATCCCATCAATTAATGGCTCGTTAGCCAATGCTACAACTGGAGTTAAATGTCCTCCCAACGATTGCCCATAAATTATCCATTTGTGCGTTGTGTCAGCATCTAAATTGGTAAAATAAGTTATTGCAGCATTTCCATCCATTAACACATTTTTACGCGTGGCTTTTCCTGTAGAAAATCCAAAGCCACTGTAATCAGCCATAAAAACCTTGTAACCAGCTTTTACAAAAGGCAACATCATTTTATGTTGCGAAACCAAATTACCTGCATTGCCATGAAAAAAAATGATGTTCTTTCCGTTGTAAACAGAATCGTTAGCAATAACCCAGGCGTGTAATTTGTTTCCACTTTTGCTGTCAATAAAAAAACTTTCCATGCTATAACCAACTTCTATTGGTTTGTTTTCGACATTTTTAAAATACGGTTTTAGTGTTTCTTTATTTTCTATAATTAAAGTATCTGCTTTTTTGTTGTAAACCGTTTTAAAAGGAAGTTGTGTTGTACTAATTTTTGTTGGTACAAGAAAAACCTTGTTAAACCCACATGAACTAGTAAAAACAAGCAACAAAATATATAAAACAGTCTTCATTGTATCTCCAAAATTATTTTTACCACATAGAAACATAGTTAAAAGTAGTAAAGTTTATCATAGTATCGCATTAGTTTTATCCCGATATATCGGGATATCTATGTAGCACTATACCAATTAGTATTGTTGAAAAGCTACGTGTCTATGTGGTTTATTTGTTTTAATTAAAAACTTGAAGTGTAGCACCATCAAAAGAAGTTCTATACTCCTTTAATGGACGTGATGCTGGTCCTTGTGTAACTTGACCTGAGCTTAATAAAAATCTTGAGCCACAACAATCGTCGATTCCAATTAAATTGGTAACATCAGCCGACACCAACCCACAACTACTTGCTGCATTATAAGGGCAATGCCTATCAAAAGCTTTAAAATCGCTTGCCGAATTTCGGTAAATAATAATACCTCTCGAACCTCCCGAAACATACGTCCAGCCATTGTCTACTTGTAAATGAACAAACTCAGGGTTATTCAAATTAAACGACAAGTTTACCGTAACCAATGGCACAGTAGAATTGTCCTCTTTTTTGCACGACAACACCAATAAAATTATAAAAGTAAATGCAGCAAATAATTTTCTCATCATCGTAAAATTAGTAAATTCGGCTCAACTAAACTTGTTTCATAATGAATCCTATCAAATATCTTTTATTTTGTTTAATATCAGTAAGTGTTTGTTTTACTTCGTGTAAATCAAGTTCAAATAAAATGGTTGAAAAACAAAAAAAGGTATTGCAAAAACAAGAAGTTGAAAAAGCAAAGGCCGAAAAAAAAGCCATGGAACGTGGTAAAAAACGACACGAAAACATTCAAACCAAAGAAGTTCGAAAACGAATGAAACAGTCGGCTAAGAAATCGAAAAACTTAGGCAAACCTAAAAAGAAATTTTTTATTGCTAGATGGTTTAGCTAATGAAAAAAATAACCGCAATAATAGTTGACGACGAAATGATGGCACGTGAAAATTTACACATGCTACTCACCGAATTTTGCCCCGAAATTGAAGTTGTTGGTATGGCTGAAAATGTTGATCAAGCCAGAAGTTTAATAAAAAGCAAACAACCCGAAGCCGTTTTCCTTGACATTAGAATGCCCAGCAACGAAGAAGGACTGGAACTGCTTGACGATGTTAGTACCAATAATTTTCAAATCGTATTTGTTACGGCGTTTAAAGAATTTGCTGTAAAAGCATTTAATGCCAACGCCATACATTACATACTTAAACCCATTGACATTGAAGATTTACGACTTGCCGTTGATAAATTGATTCAATACAAGCAACTTTTTCTTGAAGATAAAAACAACATCAAAACCTATCACGATTCTATCGATAATTTTTCGAAACACATTAACCAACAGCCCAACTCAAACAAAATAACCATTTCGCACATAAAAGGCATTAAAATTATTGAAGACGAATCTATCATTTACATTGAAGGCGAAGGGAATTGCACCAACATTTATTTTAAAGATGGCACTCATTTTTTTGATACCAGAACATTAAAAGTGTACGAAGACATGTTAAATCCTAACCTATTTTTTAGGATACATAAAAAATACATCATTAACCTCAATTACTTAACCGATTACCTCCATACCGATGGATATTTAGCTAAACTAAAAAACAATAAAACACTGCCTGTAGCACGTGCTCGTGTTGCCGATTTTTTGAAGCGACTAAAGAGTTTATAAATGACTCCTTACCATTTAATCAGTCATGAGTACTGTTTAATAAACAAAACCTACCATTCAATTGATTCATGATTCATTGACAAAACTTTTTATCTAAATTTAGGTAAGATTAAGCACTAACTTAAAACTAACAACTTATGGGTATTTCAGCAATAATTATTGACGACGAGCAACATGCTCGAAGCAATTTAAGAATTCTTCTAGAGGATTATTGTCCAAATGTAACAGTAGTTGCCGAAGCACAATCTGCTGATGAAGCTCGAGAACAAATAGCTTTACACAATCCAAACTTGTTATTTTTAGACATAAACATGCCTGGAGAAGACGGTTTTGATTTGTTAAACTCGTTAGAAGATAAAAATTTCTCTGTTATTTTTATCACAGCACACAACCAATTTGCGTTGAAAGCACTGAAAGCTGGAGCTATTGATTACTTAGAAAAACCCATTGATATCGAACAACTTATTGAAGCTGTTGGAAAAATAAAAGTGAGCAACAATGAAATTTCTGATTTCAATACCATCAAAAAATTGATTCAGTATTATCAACACGAAACAACAACTGGCACAATAGCCATTCCTACCTTAACTGGTTACGAAATCATAAAAACTTCAGATATTGTTAGACTTGAGGCTGACGAAAGCTACACCAAAATATTTTTAGCTGATGGTAAAAAATGTGTAAGCAGTATGACCATTGCTCGTTATGAAAAAGTATTAAACGAAAACGTATTCTTCCGCGTACACAAATCTCACATTATTAACACCAAATACCATTTAAAAGAATTTAACCGTCAAGATGGAAACATTGCCATAATGGATAACGGATCAGCAATTCCTGTATCGAGAAGAAAAGTAACCGAATTTATTAATGCTATTAAGACGTTTTAATATAAATGAGATTATTTTTCGCTTTAATTGCAACACTATTTTTATCATTTAGTGCTTTTTCACAACAATACAATTTCATCAATTATTCCGTCGAACAAGGTTTAATTCAATCGCAAATCAATGCGCTTTGTCAGGATGATAACGGTTACATTTGGATTGGAACATTGGGTGGCGTTTCAAAATTTGATGGTATCAATTTTAAAAATTATTCTACCAAAGATGGGTTAATTAATAATCAAGTTAATGCCATATTTAAAGATAATGCTAATAAAATATGGTTAGGCTCGCTGGGTGGTGTTTCCATTTTTCAAGGCAATAAGTTTGAAACACTCCTTTTTAAAGATGAATTGAGTAGTTTTTTTGTTACATCAATTACGCAAGATGAAAAAGGAACCATTTGGCTTTCTACTGATGGTGGTGGAATTGTAAGCTACGCAAACAAAAAGTTTGAGTATTATTCCATTCCATCCAAAAACCTAGCTGAATCAAATTATGTTCGCCATATTTTTTGTGATGCCAAAAACAACAAATGGATTTCTACAAAAAAAGGGGTTTATCGATTAGACAATCAAAACAATATTAAAGACACGATTCCCAATGTAAATGCTTCACAACTTTTTGTAGATTCACTTGGCACTATTTGGTGTTCAACATTTGGCGATGGTGTTTTAAAAATATCAAAAAACAACCAAAGAAATTTCACATCAGAAACAGACGGATTAATCAGCAATCATATACGTTCGTTTAAAGCTAAAAGCGATGGTTCGTTTTGGTTTACATCAAAATCTGGTATTTCTAAACTTGATGACAATACCATTGTTAATTTTTCGGAAAAAGATGGTTTAACTGCTCCGAACATTAAATGTATTATTGAAGATTTAGAAGGCAATGTTTTTATGGGTTCTGATGGGGGTGGCTTAATAAAATTTACCAACGATAAGTTTGTTAGCTATACGCAAAACGATGGTTTAAACAGTAACATCATCATGTCGATTATCGAAGACAATGAAGGAGCTATTTGGTTTTCTACTTACGGCAATGGGGTGTGCAAAATGCTCAACAACAATTTTACTTTTTATACTGAAAATGATGGTTTAGGAAACAATACCGTTTGGTGTAGTATGTTAGGAAAAAGAAACAAGGTTTGGTTTGGAACATCAACAGGTTTTTCAGTTTTTGATGGAAAAAAAATAAAATCGTACAATTCAAAACATGGATTAAATGCCAATAAGGTTTATGCTTTAGCACAAGACGAAAACGAGAACATTTGGATTGGCTCTAAAGAGGGATTATCCGTTTTATACCTTGCAAAAGATAGCTTGTATAATTTTTCCACCGACTTCCAATTACCCACTAACATTAGAAGTATAGTTATTGAAAACCATTCAACTATTTGGCTTTGCTCATCAGAAGGATTGATAAAATTTAACCCTCTCACCAATAAATACATCAAATTTGGTACTGAAAGTGGTTTGCCCGACAACAGTGTAATGACGCTTGTAAAAGACGAGTCAAACAAAATTTGGGTAGGCACAAAAAATGGCTTGGCTTATTTAAAAGATGGAAAATTTATTAGTGTTCCAGTAGCTGAAGATTACCCCTCAAATAACACTAATTTTTTAAAACTTGACAAATTTAATTCGTTGTGGATAGGCACAAACAATGGGCTGTTTCATTTAAAAAATTTAGATGTGAACACTATATCAACGTCTTCATTTATTCGTTATTCAAATTTAGATGGTTTAAAAAGTTTAGAATGTAACCAAAATGCTGTATTTATTGACAGCAAAAACAATCTTTGGTTCGGCACCAATTCGGGCTTAACCAAACACAACATTAAGCTTGAAGCTAAAACCATTCAACTCCCAAAAATAAATTTAAAAGAAATTAGGTTGTTTTTTGAAAATCAAGATTGGAAAAAATATACCTCAGCATTTGACCAAAATCAACTGCCCAAAAACTTGGTTTTACCTTACAACAAAAACCACCTTACCTTCGACTTTGATGGTATTTACCACAAAAGCCCTGATAAAGTACGTTTTAGATTTAAATTAAATGGTTTTGACGAAAATTGGCAACCTGTTACCAAAGCAAATTTTGTAACATACTCAAACATTCCTTTTGGCGATTACACTTTTGAATTAGCTGGTTCTGTAGATATGATTCATTGGTCAGAATCAATAACATTTAACGTTACCATTAAGCCTCCGTTTTGGTTTACATGGTGGTTTTACATTATTGTTGTTCTATTTTTGGCAGGCTTTACATTGTTAATTATTGAATTACGAATAAGAGCAATTAAGCGCCAACAAGCCACTCAATTAATTGTTGACCAAGCCAAGATGCTTTCGTTAGAGCAACAGGCTTTAAATGCCAGCTTAAACCGCCACTTTATTTTTAACGCATTAAATTCTATTCAATATTACATTAACCGACAAGATAAACTCTCGGCAAATAAATACCTGACCAGCTTTGCTAAGTTGGTTCGCAAAAATTTAGACAGTACACTTGAAAACGAAATAGAATTGGATGATGAAATAGAACGCATTGAACTTTATTTAAAATTAGAACAAATGCGATTTCAGGATAAGTTCGATTTTAAAATAGATATTGACGAAAGCCTACGATTTAGCTCAGTTAAAATACCGTCGATGTTACTTCAACCGTATATCGAAAATTCGATTTGGCATGGAATTCTTCCCGCAAACAAACATGGTGAAATTTTAGTTAAAGTCTTTAAAGAAAACGACCAACTTATTATTACCATACGAGATAATGGTATTGGTATTGAAACCAGTTTAAACGAAAAGAAAGACAAAAAACAATTGCACATATCGAAAGGTATGGAATTAACCAAGGGTCGTATAAACCTTATCAACAGAATTACCGATAAATCGTGTTTTGTAAAAGGACCTTACCAAATATATGATGCTAACAAAAACATTGCTGGAACTGAAGTTTCGATAACTATAAAGCTCGATAATTAAGCCACCTTTAAACTAGATAACTTGGTGTTTTTGAATTTTTCTTCAGCAAAAGCCAAGGTAATTTTAAACTCTTTGTTGGTTTTATCCGAAGGCATATCAAACATAGCATCTAACATTATAGCCTCACAAATAGAGCGTAAACCCCTAGCTCCAAGCTTATATTCCATAGCTTTATCCACTATAAAATCCAACACTTCTTTATCAAACGACAGTTTAATGTCATCCATTTCGAACAACTGAACATATTGCTTAATAATAGAGTTTTTTGGTTCAGTTAAAATTCTACGTAAAGCACTTTTATCAAGCGGTTTTAAGTGTGATAAAACTGGTAAACGACCAATTAATTCTGGAATTAACCCAAACGATTTTACATCTTGAGGTGAAATGTATTGCAGCAAGTTATCTTTATCATATTCTTCTCTGTCCTGAGATTTATATCCCACTACTTGTGTTTGTAATCGGTTGGCAATTTTTCGTTGAATTCCATCAAAAGCTCCGCCACAGATAAACAATACATTTTTTGTTTCTATGGCTATTAATTTCTGTTCTGGGTGTTTTCTCCCTCCTTGCGGTGGAACATTTACCACTGAACCTTCTAATAATTTCAACAGAGCTTGTTGTACACCTTCTCCAGAAACATCACGAGTAATTGAAGCATTATCACTTTTACGAGCAATTTTATCTATTTCGTCAATAAAAACGATGCCTCGTTGTGCTGCTTCAACATCATAATCAGCAGCTTGTAAAAGTCGTGTTAAAATACTCTCAACATCTTCTCCAACATAACCTGCTTCGGTTAAAATAGTGGCATCGGCAATGCAAAATGGAACATGCAATAATTTAGCAATGGTTTTGGCTAAAAGCGTTTTTCCTGTACCTGTTTCGCCAACCAACAAAATGTTCGATTTGTCTATTTCAACATCGTCTTTCTTTCTATTCGAATCAAATTTTAATCGTTTATAATGGTTGTAAACAGCCACCGAAAGCACTTTTTTGGCTTCGTCCTGACCAATTACATATTCATCCAAATGATTTTTAATTTCAATTGGTTTAAGCAACTGTAATTGATTGGTTATATCTTTGTTTGATTTTCCAGAAACTTCTTCTTTAACAATGGTTTGTGCTTGTGTAACACAAAAATTGCAAATGTGACCAGTTACCCCAGCTATCATTACATCAACCTCACCCTTTGGGCGACCACAAAACGAACATTTTACTTGTTGCTTTTCCATGCTACAAAGTTAGTAAAAAAGTAAACACTAAATATTTATATAAAAACATCTAACCACATAGGCACAGCGTTCTTTTTCATTATAAATTTAGTTTTGCAGTTAAAACAAATGAAGAAAAACATAGCTTTTCACGCTAGCGTGAAAAATCTATTGTGACTCTATTATTTATTCAGTATCTATAAAACAGAAAACTATGTATCTATGTGGTTAAATTTCTCTAATAAAGAAAATAAGATTGAAATTAAAGCAATACTATACTGTAACTTGGTTTTTTGATTTCACAATATTCTCAACAAAATTGTCAAATAAATATCTTGAATCGTGCGGACCTGGCGAAGATTCTGGATGATATTGTACAGAGAACACATCTTTATATTTAATTCTAAAGCCTGCCAAGGTATCGTCGTTTAAATGCTTGTGAGTTACAACAATATTGTTGTCATTTTTAGCAGAATCCATATCAACCACAAAGCCATGATTTTGAGAAGTAACTTCGCCTTTTCCAGTTTCTAAATTTAATACTGGATGGTTACAACCTCTATGTCCATTATGCATTTTACTTGTAGTCAACCCACATGAAATGGCTAAAATTTGATGTCCTAAACATATTCCAAAAACAGGTAATCCTGAATTTTTGATTTTTGCTACGTTTTCTATTTGAAATTTCATTACCGAAGGATCTCCAGGTCCGTTAGATAACATGAAACCATCAGGATTCCATTCCATCATTTCATCGTAAGAAGCGCTCATTGGAAAAACTTTCAAGTAACAACCTCTATCAGCTAAACATCTTAAAATATTCTTCTTTACCCCAAAATCGTAAACAGCTACTCTAATGTTAGCATTTTCATCACCAAAATAAAAAGCCTCTTTAGTACACACTTTCGATGAAAGTTCTAAACCTTCCATTGATGGAACTTTACTCAATCTATTTTTAAGATCGTTGATGTCAAATATTTCTGAAGATATTATTGCATTCATAGCGCCTTTATCTCTTATATGACGAACAATTGCCCGTGTATCAACATCAGAAATTCCAACAATTTTATCTTTTTCGAAATATTCTTGTAACGATGAATCAGCAGCTGGTCTTGAGTAAACTTCAGAGAATTTTTTACAAACTAATCCAGCAATATTTACATGGTCGGATTCTATTTCTAGATTAGAGACTCCGTAATTACCTATATGAGTAGTTGTTGCCACTAATATTTGACCATAATATGAAGGGTCAGTGAAAATTTCTTGATAACCAGTCATTCCTGTGTTAAAACAAATTTCGCCAGTTGTGGTACCAATATGTCCAGCAGCTTTGCCTTCAAATACCGTTCCGTCTTGTAATAATAGGATTGCTTTTTTGGTTGAATTTTCCATATAAATCGTTTTTTTGGGTCAAAAAAAAAGGATAGAGCAAAAATACTTTATCCTTTTCTTATTATCTAAAAATTAAACTTCAATTATTGATCTTTTTTATCTTCTTCAGTTGAGTTTGATTCTTCACTAGCTTCATTAGTTGGTTCTTCAACTATTGGCTCTTCCACTTTCACTTCTTCAACTGCTTTTACTTCAGTTGGAGCGTCAGCTTTTTTAGCACTTGGTTTTCTTCTTCTTGTTGATGAAGATTTTTTCTTAACATCTTTCAACATGTTTTCGTTGTAATCAACCAACTCAATTAAACACATTTCAGCGTTATCACCAATTCTGTTGCCAGTTTTTAAAATTCTTGTGTAACCACCTGGTCTATCAGCAATTTTAACTGCTACATCTCTAAATAGTTCTGTAACTGCTTCTTTGCTTTTTAGGTAACTAAACACAACTCTTCTAGAGTGTGTTGAATCAGTTTTTGCTTTAGTAAGCAATGGTTCAACATACAATTTAAGAGCTTTTGCTTTTGCAACTGTTGTATTAATTTTTTTATGCTCGATAAGAGAGCATGCCATATTAGAAAGCATTGCTTTTCTGTGACCAGATTTTCTTCCTAAATGATTAAATTTCTTTCCGTGTCTCATGTCTTTTTACTCCTTATCTAATTTATAAGCCGCAACGTTCATTCCGAAGTTTAAGCCTTTATTTTCAACTAACTCATCTAATTCAGTCAATGATTTTTTACCAAAGTTTCTGAATTTCAACAAGTCATTTTTATTAAATTGTACTAAATCACCTAAAGTATCTACATCAGCAGCTTTCAAGCAGTTTAATGCTCTTACTGATAAATCCATGTCAATCAACTTCGTTTTTAACAACTGTCTCATGTGTAATGAATCTTCATCAAATTCTTCAACAGATGATTTTTCTTCTGTGTCTAATGTAATTCTCTCGTCAGAGAACAACATAAAGTGGTGAATTAAAATTTTAGCTGCTTCTTTTAAAGCATCTTTTGGATGTATTGATCCATCAGTAGTTATTTCAAAAACCAATTTCTCGAAATCCGTTTTTTGACCAACTCTAAAGTTTTCAATATTGTATTTCACATTCTTAATAGGGGTGTGAATAGAATCGATAGCGATAACACCAATACTTGAATCAGAAACAGTATTATCTTCAGATGGAACATAACCACGACCTTTGTTAATCGTTAATTCCATTTGAATTTTTACATTTTTCTCAAGGTGGCAAATAACGTGATCTGTATTTAACACTTGGAAAGCTGATGTAAATTTACCTATATCCCCTGCAGTTACAGTTTCTTGTCCGCTTATTGAAACAATAAGTTTCTCGTTTTCTGTATCTTCAATTTGTTGTTTAAAACGAATTTGTTTTAAGTTTAGGATAATTTGAGTAACATCTTCAACAACACCTTTAATTGTAGAAAATTCGTGATCTACTCCTTCAATTTTTACTGATGTTACAGCAAATCCTTCAAGTGAGTTTAATAAAACTCTTCTTAAAGCATTTCCTATTGTAATACCATAACCTGGTTCTAACGGACGAAATTCGAATGTTCCGAAATGATCGTCAGAATTAATCATGATTACTTTATCTGGTTTTTGGAAATCTAAAATTGCCATAGTATATATTTAGTTAAAATAAATTATTTAGAGTAAAGCTCTACTATTAATTGTTCTTTAATGTTTTCAGGTATTTGTTCTCTTTCTGGAGTTTTAATAAATCTACCTGTCATTAATTGTTTATCCCAATCTAACCATTCAGATTTAACTGGATGTGCAGCTAGTGAAGAAGTAATCGCCTCTAATGATTTTGATTTTTCTCTAACACCAATTACATCACCTTCGTTAACAATGTATGAAGGGATATTTACTAAATTACCGTTAACGGTTATATGTCTATGTGCAACTAATTGTCTAGCACCACTTCTTGATGGTGAAATTCCTAATCTGTAAACTACATTATCAAGTCTAGACTCACATAATTTTAATAAGTTCTCACCAGTAATACCTTTAGTTCTAGAAGCTTTGTTAAATAAGTTCTCAAACTGTCTTTCTAAAATACCATAAGTATATTTAGCTTTTTGCTTTTCAGCTAACTGAATTGCGTATTCTGATTGTTTACCTCTTCTTTTGTTAGGACCATGTTGTCCTGGAGGGTAATTTTTTTTCTCCAATACTTTATCAGGACCAAAAATTGGCTCTCTGAATTTTCTTGCGATTTTTGACTTTGGACCTGTATACCTTGCCATTTTACTTTGTTGTTTTATAAAGGAACATTATGAATTAAGGTCAATATCCTTCGATAACTTAAATTCCTTTCGGTTTATATTAATTTACTATACTCTTCTTCTTTTTGGAGGACGACATCCATTGTGAGGTAGTGGAGTAATATCTACTATCTCAGTTACAAGGATACCTGCATTATGGATTGTTCTGATTGCAGACTCTCTTCCTGCTCCTGGTCCTTTTACAAAAACTTTAACTTTTCTAAGTCCATTTTCATAAGCTTCTTTTGAACAATCGGCAGCAGCTAATTGAGCAGCATAAGGAGTGTTCTTTTTAGAACCTCTAAAGCCCATTTTGCCAGCCGAAGACCATGATATAACTTGTCCACTATTGTTAGTTAAACTAACAATAATATTATTAAAAGAGGCGTGAATATGAGCTTGTCCGTAAGCCTCAACAATTACCTTCTTTTTCTTCTTTACGTTTGTTTTTGCCATTTTATAAAGACTCTTTATTTATTATTTAGTTACTTTTTTCTTGTTAGCAACTGTTTTCTTTTTACCTTTTCTTGTTCTAGAATTGTTTTTTGTGCGTTGACCTCTTAATGGTAAACCAGATCTATGTCTAACACCTCTATAACAACCTATATCCATTAAACGCTTAATGTTTAATTGAACCTCTGATCTTAAAGCACCTTCTACTTTAAATTCATCATTAAGAATCTGTCTGATTTTTGACAAATCATCATCATCCCAATCTTGAACTTTTTTATTTTCATCAATACCAGCATTACCTAAAATCTTCGTAGCTGAAGATTTTCCAATACCATAGATGTATGTTAGGCCTATAACGCCTCGTTTGTGTTTTGGTAAATCTATACCTGCAATTCTTGCCATAATTACTAATTATATTTTATCCTTGTCTTTGTTTAAACTTCGGGTTCTTTTTGTTAATTACGTACAAACGTCCTTTTCTGCGAACAATTTTACAGTCTGCACTTCTTTTTTTAACTGATGCTCTTACTTTCATCTTTTCTAATATTTATCCGTTAATCAACGGAGTAATTAATTTATTTGTATCTAAATGAAATTCTTCCTTTTGATAAATCATAAGGAGACATTTCCACTTTTACTTTATCACCTGGTAAAATTCTAATGTAATGCATTCTCATTTTACCAGAAATATGTGCCGTTAATATATGGCCATTTTCTAACTCTACTCTAAACATTGCGTTTGACAATGCTTCGATTATCGTTCCATCTTGTTCTATAGATGCTTGTTTTGCCATTAATTTTTATTATTTAATACTTCTTCTATAAATTTATGTGATGATAACACTTCAGCTTTTCCTTTTCTTACCACAACATCATGCTCAAAGTGAGCAGATGGTTTTCCATCTTTAGTTATTATCGTCCAACCGTCTTTATCTTGAATCACATTTCGAACTCCCATATTAATCATAGGCTCTATTGCAATTACCATCCCTTCTTTTAACATTAACCCTGTACCTCTTTTTCCATAATTTGGAACTTCTGGTGCCTCATGTAAATCTTTTCCTAATCCGTGTCCAACCAACTCTCTAACAACACCAAAACCGTTCTCTTCGGCATGACTTTGAACTGCGTAACCAATATCTCCAATTCTGTTACCAGCAACTGCAGCATCGATAGCTTTATTCAAACATTCTTTTGTTACTTGTAAGAGTTTTTTAATTTCATCGCTAACATTACCTACTTCAAAAGTATAAGCAACATCGCCATAGAAACCGTTTTTTAAAACTCCACAATCAACTGAAATAATATCGCCATCTTTTAACGGTTTATTATTCGGAATACCATGAACAACAGCAGCATTTAAAGAAGTACATAAGGTATTAGGGAAATCATACATTCCTAAAAAACCAGGAACTGCATTGTTATCTCTAATAAACTCTTCTGCTATTTTATCTAACTCTAATGTTGTTACACCAGGCTTAATAATTTTAGCAACTTCCGCTAATGTTTTACCAACAAGTAAAGAACTTTCTCTTATTAACTCAATCTCTTCTTCTGTTTTATAAAAAATCTTTCCCATAAAACATTATCCAGCCATACCCATTCCTGTGCTAGATCTTCCTTTTATTTTCCCTGTTTTCATTAATCCATCATAATGACGCATTAATAAATGACTTTCAATTTGTTGCAATGTATCTAAAATAACACCCACCATAATTAATAGTGAAGTTCCACCGTAGAAATAAGCAAATGAATTATTTACTCCAGCAACCATAGCAAAAGCTGGTAATATTGCAACCAATGCTAAAAATATAGATCCTGGCAATGTTATTCTCGACATCACATTATCAATAAACTCTGAGGTTTTTTTACCTGGTTTAATACCTGGTATAAAACCACCATTACGTTTCATATCATCAGCCATTTGATTAGGATTTACTGTTACCGCTGTATAGAAGTAAGTAAATGCAATAATCATTAATGCAAATGTTAAGTTATATGCAAAACCAGCTGGATTACTAAATGTAGTTACAAACCATGATGTTACCGAACCTTCACCAAAACCAGCTAATGTTAATGGAATAAACATAATTGCTTGAGCAAAGATGATTGGCATAACTCCAGCAGCATTAACCTTTAAAGGAATATACTGACGAACACCACCATATTGTTTATTTCCAACAATTCTTTTAGCATATTGTACTGGAATTCTTCTAGTGCCTTGTACTAACAAGATAGATAATACAATAACTAATAAAAGTAATGCAACCTCAATTAACAAGATAATTGGACCACCAACACCACCAATACCAAATCTCGAAGCAATTTCAAAGATAAACGCAGATGGTAGATTAGCTACGATACCAATCATAATCAATAAAGATATACCGTTTCCAATTCCTTTTTCAGTAATTCTTTCACCAATCCACATTACAAACATAGTACCTGTTACAAGTAACAATACGGTAGAGAACCACCACATTGGACCTGCATCAGGAACAACTCCTTGATGGGTTGTAATTTGTGAAGCAATGTAACCTGGCGCTTGAAATCCAGTAATAACTATGGTTAAAAATCGAGTAATTTGATTAACTTTTCTTCTACCACTCTCTCCTTCTTTTTGTAACCGCTGAAAATATGGTATAGCCATACCTAGCAACTGAATAACAATAGAAGCAGAAATGTAAGGCATAATCCCTAAAGCAAATATCGACGCTCTAGAAAAAGCTCCACCGGCAAATATATTAATCAAATCCAATAACCCTCCACTTGCATTATTAGCATTTGCTGCCTCTAATGCTGAAGAATCTACACCTGGAAGAACAACATAAGAACCCAATCTATACACTAATAATAATCCTAGTGTAGTAATAATTCGAGCTCTTAGGTCTTCAATACTCCAAATGTTTTTTATTGTATTTATAAATTTTTTCATTCTTTATTTAAAGAGTATTTGCTGTACCTCCTGCTGCTTCAATAGCTGCTTTAGCAGTTGCTGAAAAAGCGTGAACAGTTACATCTAATTTTGCTTTTAATTCACCTCTTCCTAAAATTTTAATTTTATCATTTTTAGAAGCTAAACCGTTTTCTAAAATCACGTCAATTGTAATTTCTTTAACTTTTTTGTTGTCTACTAAAAATTGAAGAGAGTCTAAATTGATTCCTTTAAATTCTTTACGATTTACGTTGGTAAATCCAAATTTAGGGACACGTCTTTGAAGAGGCATTTGACCACCTTCAAAACCAATTTTTCTTGAATAACCTGATCTAGATTTCGCTCCCTTGTGTCCTCTTGTTGAAGTACCACCTCTTCCTGATCCTTGACCACGTCCTACTCGCTTACGCTGTTTTGTTGAACCTTCCGCAGGTTTTAAATTTGATAAGTTCATCTTAATTATATTATATTATTATTTTTCAACTTGAACTAAATGTTGAACAGTTCTAACCATTCCTAATATTTGAGGAGTAGCTTCATGTTCTACAGTTTGGTTCATTTTTCTTAAGCCAAGAGCAACTAACGTCTTTTTTTGGTTAGCTGGTCTTTTAATTTGACTTTTTACTTGTTTGATTTTAATTTTTGCCATTTTCTTAACCGTTAAATACTTTATCTAAATCAATACCTCTTTGGTCAGCAACACTGTAAGCATCTCTTAATTGTTCTAAAGCATTTAATGTAGCTTTTACAACGTTGTGAGGATTTGAAGATCCTTTTGATTTTGCTAATACATCAGTAATACCAACACTTTCGAATACAGCACGCATAGCACCACCAGCAATAACACCAGTACCGTGCGATGCAGGTCTGATGAATACTCTAGCACCACCAAACTTACCGTTTTGTTCGTGAGGTATTGTTCCGTTTAATACTGGAACTTTAATTAAATTTTTCTTAGCAGCCTCAATACCTTTAGTAATTGCTTCGGTTACTTCATTAGCTTTACCTAATCCGTGTCCTACCACATTTTTCTCATCACCAACAACTACTATTGCTGAAAAACTGAAATTTCTACCACCTTTAGTTACTTTAGTTACTCTATTAATAGCAACTAATTTATCTTTAAGTTCAGTTTCTATTGATCTAACTCTTTTTGTGTTTGAATTTGTCATAACAATTTTCTCTAATACTTTTATTTAGAATTTTAATCCACCTTCACGAGCACCTTCGGCAAGAGCCTGAACTCTTCCATGGTATAAATAACCATTTCTATCGAAAGCGATATTTTCTATTCCTGCTTTTACAGCTTTTTCAGCAATTGCTTTACCAACTAAGGCAGCAATTTCCTTTTTAGTTCCTTTTGCAGATTTAATGTCTTTTTGAACAGAAGATGCAGCAACTAGAGTTGTAGCTGTTTCGTCGTTAATAATTTGAGCATAAATCTCATTATTACTTCTAAAAACAGATAGTCTTGGATGCGAGGTAGTACCTTTCACAACCTTTCTAATTCTTCTTTTAATTCTTAATCTTCTATCTTTTTTACTTAGTGCCATAATACTTTTTTATTATGAATTATTTTTTACCTGCAGATTTTCCTGCTTTTCTTCTTAATTGTTCACCAACGAACTTAATACCTTTACCTTTATATGGTTCCGGTTTTCTTAGTGATCTGATTTTTGCAGCTACATGACCTATTAACTGTTTGTCATGTGACTCAAGAATAATTGTTGGATTTTTCCCTC
The DNA here is from genome assembly GCA_020635795.1 of Flavobacteriales bacterium. Taxonomy (NCBI): domain Bacteria; kingdom Pseudomonadati; phylum Bacteroidota; class Flavobacteriia; order Flavobacteriales; species Flavobacteriales bacterium. Next base: position 10,409 of record JACJZD010000003.1, on the reverse strand, counting down.
TTTCAGTAGCAGTAGTAACTTTAATTTCTGCTGGTAATTGAAAAACAATATTGTGAGAAAATCCTAGAGATAATTCAAGATTTTGACCTGTATTGCTTGCTCTATATCCAACACCTACTAATTCTTGTTCAGTTTTAAAACCTTTAGAAACACCTTCAACCATATTGTTGATTAAAGATCTGTAAAGACCATGTTTTGCTTTGTGAGGAATTTCCTCAGTTTTTCTCTTTACATTAATAACTTTATCTACCACTTCAACAGTAACACAGTCATCAACTTCTTGAGTCAAAACACCCTTTGGACCTTTAACTGTAACAAGACCATTTTCAACTTTTATTTCAACACCACTAGGTATATCAATTGGTGCATTTCCTATTCTTGACATAATTTTAAATCTTACTAATTAATAAACGTAACATAAAACTTCACCACCAACATTCTCTCTTCTTGCTTCTTTATCTGTCATTACTCCTTTTGAAGTAGAAACGATAGCAACACCTAAGCCATTAATTACTCTTGGTAATTCAGCTGAGCCAGAATATTTTCTTAAACCTGGTTTACTTGCTCTTTCGATATTCGTAATTGCAGAAACTTTAGTTTTAGGATGATATTTTAAAGCTATTTTAATATTTCCTTGAGTATTAGTATCCTCAAACTTATAGTTTAAGATGTATCCTTTATCAAAAAGAATTTTAGTCATTTCTTTTTTAATATTAGACGCAGGAATATCAACTATTCTATGTTTTGCGCTTGCAGCGTTTCTGATTCTTGTTAAAAAATCTGCTATTGGATCTGTCATTGTTATTATAATTATAGAATTTGTTTATTTCAAATTCTTCATTCTGTATTATTGTTAATTACCAGCTTGCTTTTCTAATTCCAGGTATTAATCCTGAAGAAGCCATTTCTCTAAAAGTAACACGAGAAATACCAAATTGTCTCATATAACCTCTTGGTCTTCCAGTTAATTGACATCTATTGTGTAATCTAACTTTCGAAGAGTTTTTTGGTAATTTTTGTAACGCTTCCCAATCGCCAGCTTCTTTCAATGCAGCTCTTTTTTCTGCATATTTAGCAACCATAGCTTCTCTTTTGCGTTCTCTCGCTTTCATTGATTCTTTAGCCATATCTCTTATTTTTTCTTAAACGGTAAACCGAATTCAGTTAATAATGCCATTCCTTCCTCGTTGGTTTTAGCAGACGTTACAAAAGTAATATCCATACCAGTTACATTTTTGATTTTATCAATATCAATCTCTGGAAAGATAATTTGTTCTTTAACACCAAGTGTATAATTTCCTTGACCATCAAAACCTCTTGCTTCAACTCCTCTAAAATCTCTAGTTCTTGGTAAAGCAACAGCAATTAATCTGTCTAAGAATTCATACATTTTGTCACCTCTAAGCGTTACTCTTGCTCCAATTGGAATACCTTTTCTTAACTTAAAGTTAGAGATATCTTTTTTAGAGTAAGTAGCGTTAGCTTTTTGACCAGAAATAATAGTCATTTCTTCTAATGCAGATTCAATTAATCTTTTATCAGAAACAGCTTCTCCAACTCCTTGGTTTAAACAAATTTTTTGTAGTCTAGGTACTTGCATTATTGAGCTGTAACCAAACTTATCTTTTAAAGAAGAAACTATTTCTTCTTTATACTTAACTTTTAATCTAGGTGCGTAATTCATTATGCTATAACCTCCCCTGATTTTTTAGAATATCTTACTTTTTTACCTTTTGCATCCACTTTTCTACCAATTCTTGATGGTTTACCCGATTTAGGGTCAATCACCATTACGTTAGAAATATGAATAGTTGCTTCTTGGTGTACAATTCCACCTTGAGGATTTGCAGCATTTGGTTTTGTGTGTTTTGATACTTTTTTAATATCATCACCCTCAACAATAACTCTGCTTTTCTCTAAGTACACTTTTTTAACTGTACCCTCAGCACCTTTAGATTCTCCTGCAATAACTTTTACAGTGTCTCCCTTTTTTATATTAAATTTAGTCATAACTAAAAAATTTCTTATTTATAGTACTTCTGGAGCTAATGATACAATTTTCATAAACTCTTTTTCACGTAGTTCTCTTGCTACAGGTCCAAAAATCCTTGTTCCTCTCATTTCACCAGCAGCATTTAAAAGAACAGCAGCATTATCGTCAAATCTAATGTACGAACCATCAGGTCTTCTAATTTCTTTTCTTGTTCTTACCACTACTGCTTTAGCAACAGCACCTTTTTTTACGTTACCTGAAGGCATAGCGTGTTTAACACTAACAACGATGGTATCTCCAACAGAAGCATATCTTCTTCTTGTACCACCTAATACTTTTATACAAAGTACTTCTTTAGCTCCGCTATTGTCTGCAACAGATAATCTTGATTCTACTTGTATCATATTATTTAGCTCTTTCTAAAATTTCAACTAATCTCCAACATTTGTTTTTGCTCAATGGTTTTGTTTCCATTATTTTAACTGTATCACCAATGTTACAGTCATTTTTTTCGTCATGAGCCATGAACTTTGTTGTAGTTTTAACAAACTTACCGTAGATAGGGTGTTTCACCTTTCTTTCTACTGTAACGGTAATTGATTTGTCCATTTTGTTACTAACAACCAAACCAACTCTCTCTTTTCTTAAGTTTCTATCTTCCATCTTAAGTTATTTTATGCCTGAAGCACTCTTTTTCTAAGTTCTGTATTAATTCTAGCAATTGTTCTTCTAACAACTTTAATTTGTGAAGGGTTTTCCAATGGAGAAACCGCATGGCTCAATTTAAATTTATTTAGAACACTTTTTTGCTCTTGTAGTTTTTCAGTTAAATCATCAACCGAAAGATCTTTTATATCTACTTGCTTCATCTATCTTTGATCTTAATATTATTCTGTATAATCTCTTCTTGTAATAAATTTGGTTTTAATCGGTAACTTTTGAGCTGCTAATCTTAATGCTTCTTTAGCAATTTCTAATGGAACACCATCAGCTTCAAAAATGATTCTTCCTGGTTTTACAGTAGCTACCCAAAGCTCTGGTGAACCTTTACCTTTACCCATCCTTACTTCAGCAGGTTTTTTAGTTACAGGTTTATCAGGAAATACTCTTATCCAAATTTGACCTTCTCTTTTCATGTATCTTGTTACGGCAATCCTTGCAGCTTCAATTTGACGAGCTGTCATCCAACACTCTTCCATTGATTTGATTGCAAACGAGCCAAATGCAATTTGAGATCCTCTTAAAGCGTTTCCTTTCATACGCCCTTTTTGCATTTTTCTATATTTCGTTCTTTTAGGTTGTAACATCTTACTATATCTTAAATTATACTACTAATCTTATTATTTATTTCCTCTTCTTTTCGCTCCGCCTCTAAACTTTTTATCGTTAGCTGGTGCTTGTGCATTAGATTTTGCTTTAGATTGTCCAACGTTTGGAGATAAATCTCTTTTTCCGTAAACTTCACCTTTACAAATCCATACTTTAACACCTAATCTACCATATGTTGTGTGAGCTTCACTTAAAGCATAATCAATATCAGCTCTAAATGTATGTAATGGAGTTCTTCCTTCTTTATACCCTTCTGAACGAGCCATCTCAGCACCACCTAATCTACCAGAAACTAACACTTTAATTCCTTCTGCACCCATTCTCATTGTAGAAGCGATAGACATTTTTGCAGCACGTCTGAAAGAAATTCTTCCTTCAATTTGTTTTGCAATACCATCAGCTACTAATTGAGCATCTAATTCTGGTCTTTTTATTTCAAAAATATTTATTTGAACGTCTTTTTTAGTGATTTTCTTCAATTCCTCTCTCAACATATCAACCTCTTTACCACCTTTACCAATGATAATACCTGGTCTTGAAGTGTTAACAGTTACAGTAATTACCTTTAGAGTTCTTTCAATAATAATTTTAGAGACACTAGCTTTTTGTAAACGAGCCATTAAATACTCTCTAATTTTATAGTCTTCAACAATCTTGTCGGCATATTTATTACCACCGTACCAATTTGAATCCCATCCTCTAATGATTCCTAGTCTGTTTGATATTGGATTTACTTTTTGTCCCATTTTATTAATTTAAACTGTCAACAACTAATGTAACGTGATTTGATCTTTTTCTAACTCTATGAGCTCTACCTTGTGGAGCTGGTTGAATTCTTTTTAACATTCTAGCACTATCAACCATAACTGATTTAACAACTAAATTGTTTTCTTCAGGTCTAAGGCCTTCATTTTTTGCTTCCCAATTTGCAATAGCAGACTTTAATAATTTTTCAAGTCTTCTTGATGCATCTTGCGAGCTAAATTTTAACATTGATAAAGCTTTAAATACTTCTTTGCCTCTAACCATATCAGCAACTAATCTCATTTTTCGAGGAGAAGTAGGGCAATTGTTAAGCTTAGCAAAACTTACCGTTTTCTTAGCTTCTTTTGATTGCTCAGCCTTTATTCTTTTTCTAGCACCCATAATAATCTATTTTATTTTCTTCCTTTATCTTTTTTATTTCCACCATGACCTCTAAAAGTTCTTGTTGGAGCGAATTCACCTAATTTATGTCCTACCATATTTTCAGTAACATAAACTGGAATAAATTTATTTCCATTATGAACTGCTATAGTTAAGCCAACAAAATCTGGAGAAATCATTGAAGCTCTTGACCAAGTTTTAAGAACAGTCTTTTTTTGAGTTTGTTGAGACTCTTCAACTCTCTGCTGTAACTTATAATGTATAAACGGTGGTTTTTTTAACGAACGACTCATATCTTAATTATTTCTTTCTTCTTTCAATTATATATTTGCTTGAGCTTTTTTTCTTAGATCTTGTTTTGTAACCTTTAGCTGGTAAACCTTTTCTAGATCTTGGATGTTGTCCAGAATTTCTTCCTTCACCACCACCCATTGGGTGATCAACTGGATTCATAACAACACCTCTTACTCTTGGTCTTCTTCCTAACCATCTACTTCTACCTGCTTTACCTGATCTTTCTAACATGTGTTCAGAATTAGATACAGAACCGATAGTTGCTCTACAAGTAGCCAAAACTAATCTAGTTTCACCTGATGGTAATTTAATAACAACATAAGCACCATCTTTTGCAGTTAATTGAGCATAAGAACCAGCACTTCTTGCCATTTTAGCTCCTTGATTTGGTCTCAATTCAATGTTATGGATAACTGTTCCTAAAGGAATTTCTGATAAAAATAATGAGTTTCCAACTTCAGGTTCAACACCTTTTCCAGAAACTACTTCTTGCCCAACTTGTAATCCGTTTGGAGCAAGAATGTATCTTTTTTCACCATCCTTATAAAACAAAAGAGCAATTCTAGCAGTTCTGTTTGGATCGTATTCAATTGAATTAACAACACCAGGAACGCCGTCTTTGTCTCTTTTAAAATCTATTTCACGATATTTTTGCTTGTGACCACCACCAATGTAGCGCATAGTCATCTTTCCAGTGTTATTTCTACCACCAGATTTAGAACCACCAGACACTAAACTCTTTTCAGGTTTAGATGCAGATACTTCTTCAAAAGAATTTGCAATTTTATGTCTTTGCCCAGGAGTTATGGGTCTTAATTTTCTTACAGCCATTTTTGTTTATATCTTAAGAGGGTTGGAGCCCCCGTATAGGTTAATAAAATTTTTAAATATTACTATAGAAGTCAATCGCGTCTCCTTCAGCAACAGTAATGATAGCTTTTTTATACTTATTTGTTCTACCACTAACTAAACCTGCTTTAGTAAATCTTGATTTTGCTTTTCCATAATAATTCATAGTATTTACTGATTCAACAGTAACACCATACATTTTCTCAACAGCATTCTTTACCTGTATTTTGTTTGCTTTACAATCCACCAAAAAGCCATATCTATTAAGCTTTTCAGTTAGATTAGTCATTTTTTCAGTAACAACAGGTTTAACAATTACACTCATCTTATTTACTTAAAATAGTTTCTAAAGTTTTAACTGAACTTTCAGCTATAATAACACTGTTCGCATTCATTAAATCGTAAGTATTTATTTGCGAAGCGGTTACCACTTTAGCTCCCTTCAAATTTCGGGACGACAAATATACGTTTTTATTTAATTCAGAAAGCACTAATATAGATTTTTTATTCAAAAGTTCTAAATTATTTAAAATATCAATGTATTGCTTGGTTTGAGGACTATCAAAATTAAAATCCTCTAACACTAATATTGAACCTTCTTTAGCTTTGTATGATAAAGCAGATTTACGAGCTAATCTTTTTTGTTTGATATTTAATTTAAACTCATAGTCTCTTGGTCTTGGTCCGAACATTCTTCCTCCACCAACTCTAGTTCCAGATTTCAAACTACCAGCCCTTGCTCCACCAGTACCCTTTTGTTTTTTAATTTTTTTAGTACTCGCGGTTATTTCTCCTTTTTCTTTTGCTTTATGAGTTCCTTGTCTTTGATTAGCTAAGTATTGTTTTACATCTAAATAAATAGCATGATCGTTAGGCTCAATAGCAAAGATAGCGTCAGATAAAGAAACTTTCTTTGAAGTATCTTTTCCTTTTATATTTTTTACAACTAATTCCATTTTTAACTTCTCCTTGTTATTTCTCTAATAAAACAAATGAACCTTTAGCACCAGGAACAGATCCTTTAACTACTATTAAGTTCTTTTCAGCATATACTTTAACTACCTCAAGGTTTTCAATCTTCACTCTATCTCCACCCATTCTTCCGGCCATTTTCATTCCTTTGAAAACTCTAGCTGGAGTAGAACAAGCACCAATAGAACCTGGAGCTCTTAATCTGTTGTGCTGACCGTGAGTTGCATCACCAACACCTCCAAAGTTGTGTCTTTTAACAACACCTTGGAAACCTTTACCTTTTGAAGTTCCAACTACATCAATCCATTCTCCTTCTTCAAATAAGTCAACACCTACAATGTCTCCTAAATTTTTTTCATCGAATCCTGCGAATTCAACTAATTTTCTTTTTGGTTCTACACCTGCTTTTTTAAAGTGTCCTTGCATAGCTTTTGGAGTTCTCTTTTCAGATTTATCTCCATAAGCTAACTGAACTGCTTCGTAGCCGTCGGTATCTACCTTTTTGACTTGTGTTACTACACAAGGACCAGCTTCTATAATCGTGCATGGTATATTTTTACCCTCAACACTGTAAACGCTAGTCATACCTAATTTTTTCCCTATCAATCCTGGCATTTTATTAATTTTTAATTGTTATACTTTTATTTCAACATCAACTCCACTTGGCAATTCAAGCTTCATTAAAGCATCAACAGTTTTAGATGTTGAACTATAAATATCAATTAGTCTTTTATAAGAAGATAATTGAAATTGCTCTCTTGCTTTCTTGTTAACGTGTGGAGATCTTAATACTGTAAAAATTCTTTTATGAGTAGGTAATGGTATTGGACCACTAACTACAGCTCCTGTACTTTTAACAGTTTTAACGATTTTTTCAGCTGATCTATCAACTAAATTGAAATCGTAAGATTTTAGTTTTATTCTAATTTTTTGGCTCATTCTTTATATATATTAAGCTACTACTTTACCTTTTGCTTTTGCTATTACTGCATCTGCAATATTTTTTGGACACTCCGCATATTGAGAGAATTCCATTGATGATGTTGCTCTACCTGAAGACATTGTTCTTAAAGCTGTAACATATCCAAACATTTCAGACAACGGAACTTTTGCTTTAATCACTTTTGCACCATGTCTATCATCCATTCCATCAATTTGACCTCTTCTTCTGTTCAAATCACCTACTATGTCACCCATGTTTTCTTCAGGAGTTACCACCTCAATCTTCATTAATGGCTCCAATATTACTGGATTAGCTTTTGGAATAGCTTCTCTAAAAGCCATTTTAGCTGCTAACTCAAATGATAATTGATCAGAATCCACTGCGTGGAATGAACCATCAAATAATGTTACTTTTAAGCTATCAATAGGATATCCAGCTAAAGGACCATTTTTCATAGCCTCTTTAAATCCTTTTTCTACTGAAGGAACAAATTCACGTGGGATATTACCACCTTTAATGTCATTAACAAATTCTAACCCTTCTTTTGAAGTGTCAGCAACTGACTCAATTCTTACTTGAATATCAGCAAATTTACCTCTACCACCAGATTGTTTTTTATAAACTTCTCTATGATCAACAGATCCAACAATAGCTTCTTTATAAGCAACTTGTGGTTCTCCTTGGTTAACCTCTACTTTAAATTCTCTTTTTAATCTATCAAGAATAATATCTAAATGTAATTCACCCATTCCACTTAATACTGTTTGACCTGAAGCCTCATCAGTATGAATAGTTAATGTTGGATCCTCTTCTGTTAATTTAGATAACGCCATACCCATTTTATCAACATCAGCCTGAGTTTTAGGCTCAATTGCAATACCAATAACTGGATCTGGGAAATTCATAGATTCTAATACGATAGGTGCTTTTTCATCACATAAAGTATCTCCTGTTTTAATATCTTTAAATCCAACTAATGCTCCAATATCTCCACAAGCTAGTTCTTCAATTTGATTTTGCTTGTTAGCGTGCATTTGGAATATTCTAGAAATACGTTCTTTATTTCCTGAACGAGTATTTAATACATAAGAACCCGCTTTTAAAACACCAGAGTAAGCTCTTGTAAAACACAAACGACCAACAAATGGATCTGTTGCAATTTTAAATGCTAATGCTGAAAAAGGCTCATCAAATGATGGTTTTCTAGCAATAGGCTCATCAGTTTTTGGATTGATTCCTTCAATAGCTTCAACATCTAATGGCGAAGGTAAAATTTCCATTACCATATCTAACATTGCCTGAACGCCTTTATTTTTAAAAGCCGATCCACACATCATTGGCACAACTTTACCACTAATTGTTGCTGCTCTTAAAGCATCTAATATTTCTCTTTCTGTTAAAGAATTTTCATCTTCAAAATACTTCTCCATTAAAGTTTCATCAAACTCAGCTACAGCCTCTAAAAGTTGACCTCTTAATTCTCTAGCTTCATCAATAATATCCGCAGGAATTTCAATTTCTTGAAAAGTCATACCTTGGTCTTCTTCATTCCAAGTAATACCTCTGAAATTAATTAAATCAACTACTCCCTTAAATGTATCTTCAGCACCAATATTCAATTGTAATGGCAAAGCATGACTACCTAACATTTCTTTAACTTGCTTACATACGTTCAAGAAATCAGCCCCTGATCTATCCATTTTATTAACGAATCCAATTCTTGGAACATTGTAATTGTTAGCCAATCTCCAGTTAGTTTCAGATTGAGGTTCAACACCATCAACAGCACTAAACAAGAAAACTAATCCATCTAATACTCTTAACGATCTATTTACTTCAACCGTAAAATCAACGTGACCAGGAGTATCAATAATATTAACATGATACTTCTGACCTCTATAATTCCAGTTTAATGTTGTAGCAGCAGAAGTAATTGTAATACCTCTTTCTTGCTCCTGTGCCATCCAGTCCATTGTTGCAGCACCATCGTGCACTTCACCAATTTTATGACTAACACCACCATAATACAATATACGTTCAGTTGTGGTTGTTTTACCTGCATCAATATGTGCAGCAATACCAATATTTCTTGTGTATTTTAAATCTCTTGCCATTTCTTTATTCCCTTATAAACTAAAATTAAAATCTAAAATGAGAGAAAGCTTTATTAGCCTCTGCCATTCTGTGAGTGTCTTCTTTCTTTTTGAAAGCTGCACCTTCTTCTTTATAAGCAGCTAAGATTTCTCCAGCTAATCGTTGAGCCATAGTTTTTTCATTCCTCTTTCTTGAAAAGGATATCATCCATTTCATTCCCATCGAAACTTTTCTATCTTCTCTAATAGGTTGAGGAATTTGGAAAGTTGCACCTCCAATCCTTCTGCTTCTCACTTCTACTCCTGGCGTAATATTTTCTAAAGCTTTTTGAAACACATCAACACAGTTGACATCTTCTACTTTTTTTGAAACCAAATCCATTGCATCGTAAAAAACTGTAAAAGCTACACTTTTCTTACCATCAAGCATTAAATTGTTTACAAACTGAGTAACTTTAGTATTATTAAACTTCGGATCTGGAAGTAATACTCTTTTTTTCGCTCTTGCTTTTCTCATAATATTTAATCCCTTTTAAGAATTATTTTTGTTTAGGACGTTTTGTACCGTATTTTGATCTTCTTTGAGTTCTACCATCAACTCCAGCTGTATCTAAAGCACCTCTTACTACATGATACTTAACCCCTGGTAAATCTTTAACTCTACCACCTCTAACTAATACAATCGAGTGTTCCTGCAAGTTATGACCCTCTCCTGGTATGTAGGCATTCACCTCATTACCATTAGTTAATCTTACCCTTGCAACTTTTCTCATAGCTGAGTTAGGTTTTT